>JAQGOX010000081.1 GCA_028293365.1 Verrucomicrobiales bacterium
CGATACGATAAGACAAAAAGCGATTACGAGCGGACGCCGACTAAACCGGTGATTGATGGTGAACCGATATACGAAGATCATCCGGTTTCCTTTAACGCGAAAAACTTCGGTCATTCCATCGCGTCCGATGTGCGACGGCCGCTCTATTGGGATTTATTCGAAGGGGCCTGCGGACATACCTATGGAAATCATGCTGTCTGGCAGATGTGGGATTCGCGCCGCAATCCGATCAATAATCCATTGATGCCCTGGTTCGAAGCGATCGATCAACCGGGGGCGGAACAGATGCATTTTGCGCGGCTCTTACTAGAATCCCGACCGTTCGTTACACGCATACCGGATGATTCCATCATCGTCACTGATCGGGTGCCGACCTCGGTCCCGGGCGCGGGCCGTTACCGTTTCGTAGCAACGCGCGATGATGCTGGGAGCTATGCGATGGTGTATGCACCCGTGGGACGAGACTTCAAAGTGCACATGGATAAAATCCATGGATCACAAGTTAAAGCCTGGTGGTTCAATCCACGGAATGGCAAAGCACTCGAGATTGGCACCTTCCCGAATTCAGGAGAACGCGAATTCATGCCACCCGATAAAGGCGAAATGATTGATTGGATCCTCGTACTTGATGATACCTCGAAGAATTATTCAATTCCCGGCCAACCTTGATTCGATATGAATACCAACCACGAAGCGCTCATCGCAAAACCTGGCCCTGCGAAGGAATCGTTGGGATTCACCCTCATCGAATTGCTGGTTGTAATAGCGATCATCGCGATTTTGGCGAGCCTGCTCTTGCCTTCACTCGCACGAGCGAAATCCAAGGCTACGGGCATCCACTGTATGAACAGTAACCGTCAACTGGGACTGGGCTGGCAGATGTATGCGCTGGATAATAGCGATACGGCGCTTGGGCCGATAGGCGCGGCCGGTGTGCCTGGATGGTGCGATGGAGATTTCGTTTCAACTCCGCAGGGAATCACGAACCAAACTGTTATCAAGAGTCCGACGTATAAGTACATCAATTCAGACGCGGCTTTTCGATGCGCAGCCGACAAGAGCAAACTCAAATTTAACAACCGATTGCTGCCCAGAATTATCAGTTACTCGGCGAATGGTTTCCTCGGATTTCCGAGCGGTTGGGCTGCGGGTGCGCCGCAGTACAAGAGTATGACGAAAATTTCCAATATCACCGGACCCGGGCCATCCGGCATCTACATTCTACTGGATGAACACGAAAACAGCATCAACGACGCGCATTTCTTTCCGTTTAATAACTTAAGCACATTCAATAGAAATCCGTGGCTCGACGCGCCATCAGCTCGCCATGGAAATGCTGGCGGATTCGCGTTTGCAGACGGACATTCTGAGATACATAAATGGAAAACCGGCACTCTGAGCAGACTCCTGATTTCTCCCGATGCTTCAACGCCGCGCCCCTCTCTGGATATACCTTTATTCGGCGCGGCCGCACTTGAAGATTTCCAATGGATGACCAATCATATCGCACCGCCCAAGTGAACGCTGTAGCTTCTGATAAACGATGAATCGACGGACATTTCTGTGTAAGACCGGTCTGCTTGCGGCCGCCTCAGCGATCGGCACACACGGCGTTTCAGGCCCGAAATCCTATGTGCAAACGGTTCTCGGTCCGGTAGCGGCGTCCAGCCTCGGTTTCACACTGGTGCATGAACATATCATGTGCGACTTCATTGGAGCTGACCAAACCGGACGACAGCGCTGGGACGTCGAAGCGGTTGTAAAACGAATGTTGCCTTTGCTGATCCAGATAAAAGATCGGGGCGTGAAAAGTTTCTTCGACTGCACACCCGCGTTTATAGGGCGTGACCCGCGAGTCTTGAAACGTTTGGCCGAGGCAAGCGGAATCCACATCGCCACAAACACGGGCTACTACGGCGGAGCTGACGATAAATTCGTGCCAAAACAGGCCTACAGCGAAACGGCCAGTCAACTTGCGGATCGCTGGGTGCGCGAGTGGGAGGAGGGCATTGAGGACACTGGTGTAAAGCCAGGATTCATCAAGATCGGTGTCGATGAAATTAAAAAGGATGCCGTCGCGCTTTCTCCGATTGATGACAAAATTGTTCGAGCGTCTGCACAAGCTTCACGAAGAACGGGTTTAGCCGTGACCTGCCACACCGGCGGAGGAGCAGCCGGTTTGCGCGCGACCAAGTCCTTCATCGAAGAGAAGGCCAATCCGGCGCGCTTTATAGTGGCTCATTCTGATGGTCATGGTTTGCCGATTAATCAGCAAGTTGCGGAACTTGGTTCCTGGGTTTCGTTTGACGGAATCAGTCGGCGACCATTGGATGAGCATGTAAGGCTGGTTGGGGAAATGACGAAGAGACACGCTGATCATGTTCTTCTTTCCCAGGACAATGGCTGGTATTCGGTCGGTCAGGAAGACGGCGGAGAGATTCGTGATTATAATTATATTTGCGATGTCTTTCTGCCCGCTCTTCGAAAAGCCGGGAGCAGCGAAGCGTTGATTCAAAAACTAACGGTGCAGAACCCTGCAAACGCGTTCGCATTGCAAAGGGACTTATAACATGACCACGGTGAACCGAATTACAACGAGCACGCTTTTAACCATTCTCCTGACTGTTTCAGGAATCGCTTACGCCGAAAACTGGTCTCAATTTCGAGGACCGGGACATCAGGGAAACTCCACCGAAACCAACGTGCCGTTGTATTGGAGTTCTACCTCCAATGTAGTTTGGAAAGCGGAGATTCCGGGCGAGGGTTGGTCTTCGCCAGTTACCTGGGGCACGAATGTATTTGTAACCACCGCCACTGACGATGGGCAAACCTGCCGAGTGCTTTCAGTCAACACAGAAACTGGCGCCGTTCTTTGGAATAAAGAGGTTTTTCGGCAGGTTCCGCGCCGCAAGGAAGGACGCAATAGTTACGCCAGCCCGACTCCAGCCACGGACGGTGAACGAGTGTATGCCTGTTTCGGGGACGGAAGCTTTGTCGCGCTGAATTTTGCCGGAGATGTTGTTTGGACCAATCGCGATTACCCTTTTTATGGCCAGCACGGCCTCGGTTCATCACCCATCCTGTTCAACGATTTGCTGATCATGGCCCGGGATGGAAGCAACGAAGGCGAAGATAAAAAACTGGGCTGGCAAAAACCGTGGGATCAATCGTACCTGCTGGCGCTTGATGTAAAGACTGGGAAAGAGCGCTGGAAAGGGAAGCGCGGGCTCTCACGTATCTCTCACGGTGCGCCGAATATTTGGGACAACGATAGCCACCCTCAAATTATCACGGAAGCCGGTGATGTTGTGCAGGGATTTGATCCGAAATCAGGTGAACGGCTTTGGTCCAGTGAAGTAATTGGTGAAGGAAAAGTTCCCTCGGTTGTGATCGGAAATGGGCTGGCGTTTACCTCCGGCGGCTGGGGTGGGAAGGAAACGATCAAAGCATTTCGAATGGGAGGGCACGGCGATTTGAAAGAGACCAATCTCGTCTGGGAACAACGAAAAGGAATGTCGAAGATTCCATCAATGAGTTTCGTAGCGCCATACCTGTTCGCCATTTCAGACGGCGGCATCGCAACCTGCATGAGAGCGGACACGGGTGAGCTGATCTGGCAGGAGCGCGTCGGCGGGAATTATTCGGCATCGCCTGTCTATGCTGAAGGACGGCTATATCTATTGTCCGATGAAGGACTGACTACAGTGATTCCGGCGGAGCCCGAATTCAAAGTTCTGGCGAAGAATCCGTTGGATGAAAAGATCCAGGCCTCCATTGCGGTCTCCAACCATCGATTGTTCATTCGAACCGAAAAGAATCTTTTTTGTATCGGGGACCCGTCGACTAAGCCAAGGACGGCTGCGGGTACATCTGGACTTCTGGGGTCATGGAGTTTCGACGAAACCGGTGGTGCCATCGTCAAAGATACTTCGGGAAATGGACATCACGGTAGATTCCTTGGCGCATCACGAACCATCGGCAAATTCGGTGGAGCGATCGAGTGCAAACAGGACGAGCTGGTTGAAGTCTCGCACACGACGTTGCTGGATGAAATGAAACAGGGGATGAGTGTTAGCGCCTGGGTAAATCGCACGGCGGACTCCACCTGGAACATGATTATCTCACGCGAAATCATGGATGGTCCTTCAGAGTATTTCGGTTTGGCAGTGGTCAAAGACAAAGCGTTGTTTTCGGTCGACCCCGGCGGAGCCCATTATAAGAACATTAAAAGCGATGAAGAGATGCCCGTGGGCGAATGGATTCACCTGGCCGGCACTTATGATAATGAATCGTTCAAACTTTTTGTGAACGGACATCTCGTGAAATCAGCTCAGTGCAACGAGCGGTTCCAATTTGCCGATCAAAACCCTCTTATCATCGGTGGCAACACCAACACGCAGGGTAAAAAATGGGTGGATTGCTTTCACGGACGTATTGACGAAGTGCAGCTCTATCAAAGGGCATTGAGCGAAAGGGAAATTCTCAATCTCTATCAGTCCAACCCGGAACATCGATGAATCGCTCAGACAGGAAACGCTCATCGGAAAGAGCGCAGTCATGAACTCCAGAACCGCGACATCCAGGCGCTCCTTTCTGCAATCAGCTGCTATGGCTGGCGCAACTTTTGCGATGGCGGGCACGGCGGCCGAAAACGTCGCTAAACCTCTTTGGAGAGCGGCTGTGGGCCTGAATGGCTTTCAATCGGGCACGCGCAAGTACAAGAAAATGTATCCTGTGTGGGAAGTGGCTGATTTCGCCGCACGCGAAGGGTTTGACGGTGTCGAACTGGTATCGGATTGGCCTATGGGCGGATATCCTGACGCCAGCGAAAGTGTAAAAATTAAGGCGCTCAAACGATTCTGGGACCGATTCGATATCCGCATTTTTTCGATTCAACTGGGAGCCGACGGCGCATTCCACGCTGACGCTGACGTGCGAAAGCGTTGGCTCGAGGCGACAAGCGACCGGATCAAACTCGCGCGGCAACTCGGTTGTGATTGCGTGGGTCTCTGGCCGTATGGCGCCCTGGGCCAGCAAACGGTAAATCAAGCGATCGAGCATCTGGGTCGCTCGCTTGACGA
>JAQGOX010000098.1 GCA_028293365.1 Verrucomicrobiales bacterium
CAACTTCAGCCCGATCATGGACGGTTTGGCTGATTTCCGTTTTAAGAACTTCCCGAAAACGGCGACGCAAGCGGTGAATCGCCACTTTCACAGCGCCGTCGTTCGAGCCGAGTTGACGAGCAGCGTCGGATTGCGAAAGATTTTCGGTGTCACCGGTGAGCCATGGCTTGAGAATTTCGAATTGTTCACTTTTGCCATCGGCGTGATGTTCACTCGCGAGAACTGCGAGAGCCCGATCCAGAATCGTCAAAGCCCATTTTCGATCGAATTCCCGGTCAGGCGAGAGAACGGTTAGATCGGCCAATTGCAGTCCGGGCGAAGTATCTGTCCCGGAATCAATCGTCTCGTGCATCTGGCCCCCTCCGCGCTTTTTTCGTCCATCGTGTGCATGCATATCGCTCAGGAAATGTTTTACCGCACCGAGAAGGAACGTACGAAACCGGCCGCGACTGCGATCGACGCCGCTGATGCTTTGACCTGAAAGTATTCGCGAAAAGAATTCCTGAGTGAGATCCCGAGCCGATTCCTCATCTCGCGTTGAACGTCGAACGAATGCAAACACAGGTGCGTAGTAGGCGGCGCATAAATCGCTCAGGGCCGCCCTGGCTTCAGGCGAATCACCACGCGCCTCGAGCACGCGAGTCCATTGTGTAGTGACAAATATTGCGCGGCTTGACCGTTCCGATTTTGGAAGATCAGAGGCCAATCACGGGCCTTTCGCTTTCTCTAACTTACGAAGTGAAATCAACGCGAGATCGCGCGCGAGTTTTGCATTCTCATATTCCTCCGGTTTATCGACCCCGTTCGCCCGCCTTCGTTCCGCGACGGAATATTCCGATTCTGCAATTCTAAGCTTAATCCGAGCGGCTTCAACCGCATCTCCTTTCATTTCCGCAATAATGATATCCCGGGCGGCGAACGCCTTTTCGACCGAAAGAGGGTCAATCGCTCCAACGGCAAGCCTCTTTTCGGCCTCTTTCACTTTTCCTTCCGCAAACTTTAGCTTTACCTGTGCTGCTTCATCGACCCCGGTAGTAACTGAAGAATCATTTATCAAAAGTGACGTCCTGGAACCTTTCTCAATTCCAGGATACGGCGCCCGCAATTCTAGAAAGCCCTCATAGGTTGCACCTGCATTGTTGGTGACGGAAAAAAGGCTGAGTCGTTTGTTTCCAGGGATCAAAATAAGACCTTTCTTTTTAAGTTCCTCAATTTGATCCACCGCGGTCTGCATCTCCTTCGCAGTAAACTCTGGCGGAAAATCGAATCGGCAATCACCGGCATTGTATCTTGCCGAATGTGCGATCGAGGTATGAGTTTCCGCTTCGGCCCTCCCCGAAATAATTGCAACCGATTCTAGAAAATTTCCAGCAGGCACGACGGGATCAAAGTAGCCAAGAACCATCTGGTTAAGGTTTGTGACCGTACCAAAATGCACCGATGCCTGGGGCGGACCTGCCTGAGCGACCGCCTGGCCTGTTGGTCTGAATTCGAGAAATGCCTCTGTCCTTCCGCCGGCGTTATTCGTCTCGGCGAAGAGGAAAAACGGGTTTCCGGCGCCCAAGACGATCGAGCTTCCCAGAGCACTGTTTTTCTGCGCCTGAAGCCGGGTCGCACTTCTAGTTCTCGCGTCTGAAGCGTCGGGCAACTGCCATGAAAATGCGGTACTCACCCGTCGGCCGGAATTTCCCCGTATTGTCATGATCTGGGTCATGGCGTCTTCCAAACTTCCATCGGGAAGTCTTATCACAGCAGCTACGGTTTCACCTGCCTGGAAACCAGACTCAGTCCATGCTGCAATTCGATGGTTTTCCTCAACTATTTTTGTGATGGTGAGTTTTTTCGTGAGTTGTTTTGCGATTTCTTCAGATGATTCGGGAACAGGCTCCGCAGTCCATGGCCCTGGCCGTGGTTGGACTATCGTTACATCGGTATGCTGCTCTGGAATAAGCGACACGTTGCGGAACTCCACCCATTGGTAGGGTCGAATACGCAAATAAGCTTCTTTGATTTTGGAAAGCGGTAAATTCCAGGAACTGGACAAATGATTCAAACCTTCGGATGTCTCCGAAGGACCGGAAGGTGTCCATTCTTTGCCGTCCAAATCGACGATCACTAATTCCGATTGCCAACCTTTCATCGCTGTATGATAAGCGACGATTTGCGTGGTATCGTTTAGCCCTTCAATGTCCAGAAGCCTCAAGGACCAATGAATTCCATCATGTTCAAAGCTCGTAAAGGCTCTTCCGCGTGGTTGAAATCCTTCCACGATCGGAGGGCTCTTGATCCACGCTTGAGATGCGACAGAGACTTTGATACGAGAACTTTTGGAGTTGGGCGGAAATTCCAAGGCTTCCAATCTAATGTTCGGCTGAAGTTTTCCTTCGAGGGAGACAGTCCCGATGGGTTCGAAACTCCTTGCAGGTTCCACTTCCTCTAAATTCAGATAAGACGAACCAGGCGGCAGCCCACTCGTTCGAAAAACCAATTGCCGATAAATCGAATCACCATCTCCGGAGCTATAATTGCCACCAGAAGAGTATTCGTATCGTAACCGCTCAATCGGCCGGCCATCAGGTTTCCACCAATCGAATAAATTCGTGGAAGGATAATGTGAATCACCCGTCCCAACCGCGACGAGTTCAATTGTCCCCTGCGTTAGGTGCGCAACAAAAGGGTCTGTTTTCGGATTTAATTGTTTAATCGCCGGGGCAAGCTGCACCTCGGGGAGTGCCGCCGCGATTCCGGGAACCTTTGTCTGACTTGATAGCGAAAGTCGCAACAGGAACATGAAAACAAGACCCAGTGCGGCCCATTCAATCCACGGATGGCTAATCTCCGTGACACGAAACCTTTCTTTTATATTCCGTCGACACAAAATGAAGTAAGCAAAAATCAGGGAGGCCCCAAACAAAGCTGGCACGAGCAGGAAACCGAAATGAGGCTTCTTCAAAGCCGTGTAGCTATAGAAAGCCCACAATGGTGAATTACGAGTATACCCATACAGATTCACTAAAGAAATCACGATGAAGACCAAGGCTGCTAAACGGCACCGTGGGCGGCGGCGTAGCAACCCAATTCCAATTGGAATCCCGAAAAGCAACAAATCGACGGCAAAGACGTCAGGCCCCATGTACTTTGTAAAAATCCAAAAAAATAATAACCCATATGAAACAAATAAAAACGCCACCGCATTCAATGCAGACGACCGCAAACTGATTCCGAGGCCGATGGCCGATTCACGATTCAAATCCTTGCGGCTGGAATTCTTCGTTCCTTTCCAAAAATAAAATAGAGTAGCGGCGGCGAATGCAAAAAATCCGACAACCAGCCCAACCGCCATGCCAACACCGATGTTGAGCGGGATGTTAGGCCTAATTGCTTTGGATGGAAGATATGCGCGGTCGATGATTCTTCCGCGGTTACCAGGCGGCAAAGCACAATAACTTTCGGCGATCCGGTTGGCTATTTCGGCTGCTTCAGTCGGCGATTCATCCGAGTAGGAAATCTCTAAAAGGCCGGTATCGCGCGATGTGCTAAGTTGCAGGGACATTTTCAACCATTCCACAGCGACTTCCTCAGTGACAGCACCACCACTTTTCAGACTCCACCGTTGGGCGAGATCCAACAATGAAACGATCTGGAGACAAAAATCAGGCGTTTTAATGGTATTGATTTCCCTCTCCATACGATAAGGATCGTAGGTAGCATTGGCACCCGCCGAGACATCTACCCGCGCGGTAGCCATGTACGTCTTCGGCAACAGTAAAGAACTGACTGCAACCAGCGCGACAAAGGTTAGAAACGTGAACAGTCCGACGCGCAGTCCGCGACGAAAAAACGGTGCGATTCCTCTAAATGAGTATCCAGCAGAAGTGCCAGTAACCGTTTTGTTCTCGTCCAAAAATGGAGGAATCGATGCCCTTCCGGCGAACGTTTCTACTTGGGTCTTCATTTCCCCTGCGCTCTGAGTGCGCCGCTCTGGCTCCTTCTCCAGCGCACGCATTACGACCTCATCCAGACGCGGATCTGCGGTGGACTTTTCGGATGGGGGAGCGAAGCGTCCAAGAGGCAACTCGCCCGTGAGCATTTCGTAGAAGACGACTCCCAGTGAATAAACATCAGCCCGCTGGTCCGCCTGCTTCGGATGTTCAATTTGTTCCGGAGCCATGTATTGCGGCGTGCCGATAATGCCGGTGGCATTCGGAATATCAGAGGGTTGCTGGCTTCCATATTGGATGCGTCCGCTCTCTGCTCCAGTGATTTTTGCGATTCCGAAATCGGCAATTTTCACCCGCCCTTTCGCATCGAGCAGAATATTTTCTGGCTTGATATCGCGATGGAGGATGCCTTCGTTGTGCGCGAATTGAAGCGCGTCGCAGATTTTCGGCACGATGGCCAATGCCTGGTCGGGGGTAAACTTTCCGACCTTCATGGCCTGGCGCAGGTTGACGCCATCGACATACTCCATGAGCAGATAAAAGAAACCATTCGCTTCGCCAAAATCATGGATCGTAACGATGTTTGGATGGTTGAGACGAGCCAAAGCACGGCCTTCGCGAGTGAAGCGCTCCGCAAAAGCAGGATCGGCAGCCAGCGATTGCGGCAGGATTTTCAGCGCCACCAGTCGTTCCAATTTGGGTTGGCGGGTCTTGAAGACGAACCCCATGCCTCCCTGCCCTATTAAACCCAGAATCTCAAGCTGCGGAAACGCCACCGCAAGTTCCTTCAGTGTCGGCGGCGGTGATTTGGTTGACGGACCCGCTCCGGCTTCGGTCGGAAGCGAGGCCTGCAGCAGGAGGCATTGAGGACAAAGCCCTTGTGGCGCTTCGGCAGGAATCGGGCCACCACATTTCGGACAACGTTTCAATTCAGATGCACTGCTCATACCTCTTCCTGAGGCATCTGGCAGGAAAGGTTACATAAAATCAACACGGTCAAAAGGAGGAAAGCCAAAAGGGCTGCGCACTCTGAAGACCGTTACTCATTCAACAGACCCTCGATTTCCAAATGATTCATTACACCAACCCCCTAAATTCATACGCCATTCCGTATTTGCGGCTCTTCTTTGCAGGATCAGCCACCACCAGGAACCCGCCTTCCGTCCAGCCGGTCAAAAGATTTCGCGCGGTCCGCTGGGAAATGCCAAACAGTTTCTCAATGTCGCGGCTGGTAATGGTGTCACTGTCCCGGAACAACGCCAATGCCTTGCGCTGGCGCGGATCGAGAATTCGAAGCAAAGGCGAATAGTCTTGTGAATCGGTGCCTGCCGCTTCCCGCGCCCGCGCTTTGACTCTCTCAAAAGACTCAGCCATTCCCTCGCAGAAATATTCAACCCACTTCGTAATTTCTGCTTCGGCCCTGCCCAAATAGTAATTGTGCGAGGGGCCGATGGTTAGCGCCTCGTAGTACGTGGCGAGATTTCGCGCATAATATTCTTCCAGGGAATAAAGCCCTTTTAAGTCATACCCGCCGAGATGCAGAATCAAAGTGGTCAAGAGCCGCGCGGTTCTCCCATTGCCGTCATAGTACGGATGAATTGTCGCGAATTGGTAATGAGCAATTCCGGCACGAATGGGGCAAGGCAACCCCTCCGGCTCGGCGGCTTTGAGCCAGGCTGTGAGGTCTTTCATCAGCACTGGAACGTCCTTTGCTTCGGGCGGCAGGTAAACTATCGCCTTGCTGCGGCCATCCCGTATTACGTTCTGCCCATCCCGATAAGCAGATGCCTTAACCTTGGTTTTGCCACCCGCCATCACCAGCGCGTGCAGCGTCCTGATTTGCGGTTCAGTAATTGGATTTTGCGTGACCGCCAGATGCTCGACCTTCTCTAGTGCTGCGTAATAGCCTAGCACTTCCTTTTCATCGCGTTCTCGTCCTGGAAAGTGCTCCTGTTTTACAATCACTTGGGAGACTTCCTCCTGCGTCAGCCGGTTACCTTCAATCATCGTGGAATAATGCGTCGAATAAAGCCGGGCGGACTCCCGTAAAGTCGCCAGCACTGAAGGAGTGATCGGCAGATAATGAATGGCCTGCCTCGCACCCTCAATGCGCATCAACGCGTGCGCGGTTTTGGAAGTGATGCTAAATTTCGGATCAAACGGCATAACGGCACTTTCAAGAAAGGAATCGTTGCCGTTATTCTGCCGTTATTCTGCCGTTAAATCAAGAAACTCGAATTTTTCACGTCCGCAGCGCGCGCTCCTCTCAGCCAACAATTAAGCCAGCGAGGATGCCCGTTGAGCCAGCGGGCCGACCGACGAGCCATCCCGAATAGAGGGACGTCGGGAAGCAAATACCCATCAATATAGAACTGCGCCGTGCTCTCTCAAGTCCGAATGTGCTGAATCGCTGCTGGCATCGGAATGCACTTGGAACTGGCGTTGCGGACGAATGTGTCGGCCACCTCCACATAGGCGTAAATGGCTAGTGAACACATGACGCGTGATACCGCCTAATGATGCCCAATCCCACGGCGGCCGTCCGTAGTCCGCAGCGGAGCATGATAAGGCAGGTCCCTCAGTAGATTCGTTGCCATCTTTTGAACGAGCGAACGTCTTCAGAGTCAAGAGCGAACCACTCTCCATTTTTGCGTTTCTCTGCGAATCGCATGTGCCAGTAACGTTCCACTCCGGAAGGACTCCCGTCGTCAATAACACAAACAAACGTTGCGTAGGAACAAGTTAGCCCGAACCACCTCACCCGTCCCCTCAGGTCATTCCGAATCCGATGCTGGATCAAATTCGCAAGATTTGTCCCGATGCTTAGAGACTGAAAAAGCTTTTTAAAAAAGATCTGGACAGGAATTGCAAGCGCAAGCGCGGTGGCGGATGCCAAGACGGAACGAGGACTCATATCGACAATTCACACCGCTGTTCTCATAATTCCCGCCGCAACCGCATGGCGATTCCAACCTTCACAAATCTCCATTGCGCCACTTTGCCGATTAAACCCCTCAGTGTCTCGGAATTGCGTGCTCATTTAAATTAATTAATAAAAATCATATTGACTTGTTCTGTTCGAATTGCAATCTTCACCTTAAGCAAATAACGGTTGCGTGCCTCACATCGGAAAGAGGTGTGTCATTATAGAAATCGGCCCCGACCGCCGATCCCGCCAGTTCCGGCGTGTGCCGCGACTGTTTTCGAGATCGCTGGTTAAGCCAGTCGAACTCCTGCGTTGCGTGGACCAGCCCCGAAAAGAAGCCAGCGTGAAACGAAGCGTTTATCCGCGATCGATCTATGGCGCAGGCAGAAGGCGCGTCTTCGGAATGACGCCCAAAGAAAGCCCAATCTCGCAAATCCAGCACCCAAACTCCAAACGCCCGACCGCGAAACACGCACCGGCGTGTCAAAAACACGAACCGAGACACGCAAGATCCTTCGGGAAACACGCTCAATCGCGCACAAAACACGCAAAAATTTTTAATTCTTTTTGCCCGGGCCGCTCGCAATCCCAACTAATCACCCAAAACACGGTCTGCGACAATAAATCACAATGAAGAACGATCCCAACACGATCCGGAACGATAAAAAACACGATAACCCCAACGAAAAACGATAAGCACGAACGATAAAAAAATGGACTCAAAGGGAAGCGAGCTCTGGTTGCGTCATATTTCTGACCCTATTTTTCTGACTACTGCCATCCGAAGAACCATGAACAACGAAAAAAACGCTATCGCACGATATCACACACTAACACACAATGTTTTTCTATCGCTTCGGTTGCGCACCCGCGACTTCGGAGCCGAATATTAAGCTTGCGAGCTCTTCCCCACAATTCAGGATGTTTGCGCACGGATATGTGCGACTGGGGAACCCCTATGATTTTGATCACTCACCTTTGCCGCCTAGCGCTCGCTTGCGCGCTGACTTTCGCCGGGATTTCCACCGTCCGGAGTAACGAGACTTCGGAAACGAATACCCCCGCGCCTCCCCCTCTCTATCCGGCATTCCCGAGTGAAACACCGGCGAAGTTCGAACCGGTCAAGACATCGTACGACTACATCAAGCGGGATGCCATGATCCCGATGCGCGATGGGGTCAAACTGCACACAGTCATTCTAATTCAGAAAGGGGCAGTGAATGCTCCGATTCTACTAACCCGCACACCCTATGACGCCACCGACCTGGTGAGCCATGCCCGAAGTTCCCATCTCGGACCGATCATCAGTGGATACGATAACCCGGTCGAGGTCATCCTGGAGGGGGGCTATATCCGAGTGGTTCAGGATGTTCGTGGAAAACATGGGTCTGAAGGCGATTACATCATGAACCGGCCGCTCCACGGTCCCCAAAATCCCACGCCGGTCGATCACGCCACAGACACCTACGACACCATCGATTGGCTGGTCAAAAACATTCCCGAAAGCAATGGAAAGGTGGGGATTCTGGGAATTTCCTACGACGGCTTCCTGCCACTCATGGCGCTGGTCAATCCGCACCCGGCCCTGAAAGTTTCAGTGCCGATGAACCCGATGGTCGATGGCTGGATGGGCGACGATTGGTTTCATAATGGGGCATTTCGTCAGCAAATGATGGCCTATATTTACAACCAGGAAGCCGACCGAAAATCGGAATCGAAATGGTGGAACAGTCATTTCGACGATTACGACATGTTTATGCAGGCGGGGTCGGCAGGAGAACTCGGACGCAGACGGGGTATGGAACAGGTCGGGTTCTGGCGCAAGATTCTGGAGCATCCCGCTTACGATGCTTTTTGGAAGGAGCAGGCGGTCGATAAGGCACTCGCGGCGGAAGAACTGAAAGTGCCAGTCATGCTCGTGCATAGCCTCTGGGATCAGGAGGATATTTACGGCGCCATTGCCGTTTACAAAGCGATCAAGCCGAAAGACACCCATAACGACAAGGTCTTTTTGGTCATGGGACCCTGGCATCACGGCCAATCGATCAAGGACGGGAGCACGCTAGGTGCGATAAAATTCGACAGCGACACCGCACTTTATTTCCGCCGGGAAATCCTGCGTCCTTTTCTGGATCAATATTTGAAAGATGGAGCACCGAAAGCTGACCTTCCGCCGGTCATTGCTTTTGAAACCGGAACCAATGTTTGGCGTCGTTTGTCGACCTGGCCTTCGGGCGGGGGAGGGAGTTCAATCAGGAAATCACCGCTTTATCTCAGGACCGGGTCGAAAGTGGCGTTCGGTGCACCTGAAACGGCTGAAAATGCGTTCGATGAATATGTGTCCGACCCGGCAAAACCGGTTCCCTACCGGGCTCGGCCCATTCAGCGGATCGGCCTGGGAAATTGGTCTCAATGGCTCGTGGATGATCAGCGAGAGGCATCGGGTCGCACCGATGTAGCAACCTATATCTCCGATGTGCTGGTAGCGCCCTTCAAAATAAGCGGCCAGCCGGTGGCAAACCTGGTGGCATCGACGAGTGGCTCGGATTCTGACTGGGTCGTGAAGGTGATCGACCTTTATCCGGATGAAATGCCGGGGCAAACCTCCATGGGTGGCTATCAGCTTATGGTTTCGGCTGACATATTTCGTGGGCGTTACCGTGAAAGCCTGGAAATAGCTAAAGCGATACCCTCAAGCGAACCGTTGGTTTATCGATTCGAATTGCCGACCGCCAACCACCTGTTCCTGCCCGGGCACCGAATCATGGTGCAGGTCCAATCGAGCTGGTTTCCGCTGTATGACCGGAACCCGCAAACATTCGTCACGAATATTTTCTGGGCGAAGCCCGAATCGTATCAAAAGGCGGCGCAGCGGATCTATCATACGCCAGAACACGCGAGCTTTGTGGAATTGCCGGTGGTAGTGGCGGCGCCTTGACCTCAAAAAATCCGATTGGCTTCCGTGCTTATTTGTGTTCAATGATGGTATGGAGCAAAGCCACACGCACCCGCTCACAACCACAACCTTCGACCTGCCTGGATACCAGGTAACGAAGTCCTTTGGCATTGTGCGGGGCATCATCGTGCGCTCACGTTCCGTAATCGGCAATTTCGGCGCGGGAATTCAAGCATTTTTTGGTGGAAACATTTCCATTTACACAACTCTATGCGAGCGGGCGCGGGACGATGCTTTTCGTGAAATGTTGTCGCACGCGTCAGGATTGGGGGCCAACGCGGTGATCGGAGTGCGTTATGACGCCACCGAGGTTGCTCCAGGGATTACAGAAGTGCTTTGCTATGGCACGGCTGTGTTTGTGCAAACAGCCCCCGCGCAACCGTGATTAACCTCCGCCGGACTATTATACGTCACCCCGCTGCCGTTGCCCTGGGCGGATTAATCCAATGAACAACAGCAGGGATTCCATTGCCGTTCGGTTGTTGCGCCTGCTTGCCCGAGGCGTATTTCGATATCCGCGCCTGTTTTTCTTTCCTCAGATCGTGCTGTTCGGATTGGCGGTTTATTACACAATCACGCATTTGCAGTTCAGCACCAGCCGCAATGATCTGGTCGGTTCGGATAAGAAATATCATCAGAATTATCTCCGCTTCAAAAAGGAGTTTCCGGGACAGGATGACATTGTTGCGGTGGTGGAAAGCGAAAATCCGGAGAAAAACCGGCAGTTTGTGGAACGGCTCGGAGCAAAACTTCAAGCGGAGACGAATCTGTTCGGCGAAGTAATGTTCAACAACGACCTCAAAATGCTGGGGCGTAAAGCGCTCTTGTTTTTGCCGGAGGAAAGCCTTGGGGAATTGCAAAGCACGCTTCGCGATTACCGCCCTTTTGTTTCCCAATTCGCGAAAGCCACCAACCTGAATTCGATTTTCGCACTCATCAATCTGCAGTTCCGCACCGCTCGCCGGGAATCCAACGCGGAAAACGCCTCCCTCGTTCGCGCGCTTCCGGCACTACGCCGGATTGTTGACCAGGCGGACGACGCGTTGAAACGGAGCGGAGTGCCCCCTTCCCCGGGAATTACCGCACTCTTTGACCCGAATCAGGAATCGGCCGATCAGATTTATATTACCTCTGGCAAAGGCCAAATCTACATCGTCGATGCGAAGGCTAAGACTGAAGATTTGAATGAGCAGGCCGTTGAACGTCTCCGCCAACTGGTACGAGAAACCGAGACCGAGGTGCCGGGGTTAAACGTGGGGATCACCGGCGAACCAGTGCTCGAATCGGATGAAATGAAGCAGTCTCAGCGAGACTCCACCGTCGCAACGATTCTCTCATTGATCGTCTGCGCGCTCATTTTCATATTCAGCTACAATGAAGCCGCCCGTCCGATCAAAGCCACTCTCGCGCTCATCATCGGTCTCGGATATACCATTGGATATACGACCCTCGCGGTGGGACACCTGAACATTCTCACCATTACCTTTTTTCCGATCCTGATCGGACTGGCCATTGATTACGGGGTTCACCTGATTACCCGCTTCGAAGAAGAGCTTCGTAAAGGAAAATCCAGGGAAGAAGCCATGGAGAAAGCCATGGTGAACACCGGGCTCGGTATTGTGACCGGATGCCTTACTACTGCCGCGGCTTTCTACGCGATGGCTTTTACCAACTTCAAGGGAATCCAGGAAATGGGCATCATCACCGGAGGTGGAATGGTGATCTGCTTGATCCCAATGATGACATTTCTGCCGGTCTTGCTCATGCGCGGCGGCCATGATGAAAAGATTGCTACCGTATCGAAGGAAGACGCTACTCCCGCATTGCGTGCACGGATCGAGCGCTACTGGCTGGAACGCCCCGTTCAGGTTATCACCTTGACCATTGTGATCTGCGCATTGTGCCTGACACAATTCTACAAAGTCTTTTTCGACTACAACCTGCTGCACATGCAGTCGAAGGGCCTTCCCGCAGTGATGTTCGAGCGCAAACTGATAGATTCCTCCGCGAAATCCGTTTTATTCGCCGCCGTGGTGGCAACGAATGCCCAGGAGGCCGTCGCACTGGAACACAAGATTACCAACCTAACGACAGTCGCAAGTGTGGATACGATGGGTCAGTTTCTCACGGGCGATCCTCAAACCAAGCTGGCAAAGGTGAGTGAGATCAAAAAAGATGTTTCGACGATTCACTTCCAGGAGATTGATCTATCACCTGTTAATATTCCGGAACTCAGCCTTACGTTATTTGGTCTCAAAGGTTACCTTGGACTCGCCATCGACACGGTGGAAAAAGAAGGCGATAAGGAATTGTTTAGGGAATTGACGTTATTGCGAAAATCGATCGACAAATTCCGTTTT
>JAQGOX010000104.1 GCA_028293365.1 Verrucomicrobiales bacterium
GCGCTCTTTGTTGTTGTGTCGGGGCGGATTCACGCTGCTCACCGCGACATTCTCAATAGCCAACCTCGGTCCCTTAGTTTCGAAAAAAAACAGAGTCAGAGTTCCGAAGCACATGCAGGAGCGAGGATTCGAGGAGCAGGATCGTTTGGACAAGCAAATCAGCGGTTATTGAGCCGTCCAGCCGCCATCGATTACAAGCATTGATCCTCAAACGTAACTGGACGCGTCGCTCGCCAGGAAAATTGGGGTGCCTGGAAGTTGTTCGAGCTTTCCCCAGCGCTTCAACGCAGTCGCCCCGACAATGAATTTTTTTCCAACTCCGGTTTCGGCGATGGAAACATTCATTTCCGTGAGGAATGGACCGGGGCAAAGCGCATTGACCGTGATCTTGAACGGCCAATAAAGGGGGCAGCCATTATTCGATACGAATCTTGCGTGGCATTGCCCGCAGATTCGCGCTCACCTTGCCGCAGGTGATAGAAAGGACTTATTAGTGGCGCCGCCGGGCTGGTTTATTTATAGTCTGGCAATGGTCTGCCAGCTTTGTCAAAAACGGCCCGCAACTGTTCATATCACCCATTGGGGGCCCGGGAACCAGGTTCGCCAAAACCTTTGTGAGGTTTGTGCAGGAACAAAAACAGAGGCGGAGTTAGCGCAGGCAAATGAGGAAAGGAAAGAGCGGCGAAGGAACGAGCTTGATCGCACACGGGAACTCATTCGCGAAGAATTTTTCGCTCCCATTTTGGGTTGCTGGAAAGAAAAAGGAATGATGGTTATATCTCGCTCTTTTTTCGCTAATCTGTCGATGTTTCCGATTGCTTCGTCAGATCCCAATGTCGATCCCATGGAAGTCATCTTTGGGGAAGCGGGCAAAGGGAAAAACCACATCCAATGTCAGGTAGAAGACTTCCAGGTTCATTTTGTCCGGTGGAATTCGGATCCCGAAATTTACCTGAAAAACGTTTTTGAACCGTTTCCCGAAGCTGGCTACCGACTGGACCTCGAAAGGAGACATTTATATGTCGAGCGCGAGGGGACCTTATTTCCCGATGCTCAAAAAAGTTATGCTCTTTGCAATCTCGCTTGTTATTCCATGTGCTCTGGAATGCCTCCCGATCGAATCGAGTATAGTTTCCGGCCTCAAAGGATTCCCTCGCAGCCTTTGAGGTGATTCCTGTTAACCCTGAGAGCGCTCTTCAGGGTGTAATCTGCCCCCGTATCTCCCCGTTTTGATTCGCAGTGGTATGAATGTTCACATAGACCAGTCCGTCCACCAGGTAGCCGAGTTCCGGCTGGCCGAGTGTCAACGATCCGGACAATACCCCAGCGGTTCCGCTGACGCCTGGGAGCGGTTGCAGGACATTCGCGGGGACTCCGGGTAATGCGGGACCATGAATATGCGCGGCGACGGCGTTCGCGGAAAGACCGGTGTAAGTCAGATTGTAATAGAACTGGTTTCCGACCACGTTGAATGTGCCGACCCCGGTTGCTGAGGTGGAAACACCGGGCGTCTCGTTTGTTCCGTTAAGATTTGCCTTCAAATTAATCGGTATGAGTTGCCCACGTATTTCTCCACCGGGGTTGGCCGTAGTGTGGATATTCGCATAAACTTGATCATTAAGCAGCGCCTGGAGCTGAGGCGCAGTCAATGTCATCGATCCGGAAAGAACACCTGACGTCTCAGTACCCAGGGGGTTCAGAGGTTGCAGAACCGGTGCGGAATTAGTGCTCGGTGCAGGACCATGGATATGGGCTCCGGTGGGTGGGCCGGAGAGACCTTTATAAGTGATGCTGTAATTCAAGGTGGAACCTTCCAAACTAAATAATCCGTAGCCCGTTGCAGTGCTGGTAGTCGGCTTCGGAGCTTCACCCGGGCCACTCATCAAAACTGTGAAAGGGGTGACCGTGACTGTGCTATGATCCTGAAGGCGATAAAATGCGTCCGCGCTATCCGTCGGAACAATCGCGGTCTGGTTTGTGGTGGTCAGCACGTCCGTCCAGGTATCGTCGGCCAGGCTCGTTTTTCTCTGTAACAGGTAAGGAGGCACTCCGGCTGACCAACCGAGATTCAAGGCAACGCCCTGGATGCTGAAGCTAGTGAATTGCAGTGGACTGGCTATTGCGATGCTGCCGAATAATCCATGGTCTTCCACTGATCCTGAACCGGCGATGCCTGCCGTGAAGTAAAGTGTATTGGTGTTGCCTCCGTTTCCACCGTTGCCAAATTTCAATCCCCACAGTCCCTGGATACTGATTGGGGTTCCGCTGGGATCTTTCAATGAGCTGATGAAAAGCCCGGTCTGAGGATCGAAGGCGTTGATATGGCCATCTCCAAAGTTTCCAACCAAAAGATCTCCGCCCCAAAGTCCATACGAGGCCGGAGCCATCGCCAGACCCCATGGAGAGTTTAGTGCTCCGTTCGAGATCAGTCTCCTCTGAAGATTTCCACTGGTATCAAAAACATCTACCAAGCCATTTCCAGGTCCACCGACATCGTCATGCTTATCCTCGTCCTGTTTGGCATAGGTCACATAAAGGTTGCCACCGAAGTTTTGGATATTAAATGGAGCGAAGCCTGCGGGAATGGACGGATCGGAGAAATTGCCGGCAAGATGGGCGGCTGCGTAATTTCCGTCGAAGACATCAATAGTCCCCGCATAAAAATTGGCGGCATACAGGTAGTTGCTCGAACCGACACTGCCATTGGCCAAACCTTTGTAAACCGCTCCAGAAGTTGAGTTGTCCGCCTTCAATACAGCATTGGTTCCGCTGGCCCACCCGGAAATAGTTCCGTCTTCAGTCGCAAAGATAAATTTCGCGGGAGCGTTGGAGGAGTTGGAAGGCACGACGAAGTTGGTTGTGCTGTTGAAAATTATGCCGGTCGGCGAGCCGGGACCCGTTCCTCCGGCAGCCGCCGGGATTGTGACTATCAACGATTGGACCGCGCCCGTTGAATTGTAGAGGGTCGAAACGCCTGAGTGATTATCAGAAATCCAGAAGGGGCTTGTACCGCTGGTCGCGATACCCCAGGGATTGACCAGGTTTGTGTCAATAATACTGGTAAGACCCGCGACATCGGACACCAAATTGTGTTGAACATTCGCGGGCGAGGTAAGCGGTTCGACGCCCAGGCTCGCAAACAAGCCATGATCTTCCAATGAATCGCCTCCTGCAATTCCCGCGGTAATGTAGAGTGTATTTGTCTCTCCGCCACTGCCGCCGTTGCCAATTTTGAGACCCCACAAACCCGGATTCGCGATTGGGGTCCCACTCGAATCTTTGAGTGTGCCCAAAAAGGTGCCGGAGATGGGATCGAATGCATTGATCAAGCCGTCTCCGAAATTTCCCACGAGGAGATCGCCCGCAAACAGACCGAATCCGCTCGGCGCGATGGTCAGGCCCCAGGGTGAATTCAAAACCCCGTTGGAAATCAGCCTCTTCTTTAAATTTCCACTCGTGTCAAAAAGGTTGACGAAGCCGTTACCAGGCCCGCCGATGTCGTCGTGCTTATCTTCATCCTGCTTCGCATAAGTAACATAAAGATTCCCGCCAAAGTTTTGCACATTGAATGGCGCGAAGCCGGCAGGGATCGAGGGATCGGAAAAGGAACCGGCCAACGTTGCTGGGGCGTAGTTTCCATCGAAGACATCGATGGTCCCGGCGTAGAAATTAGCGGCGTAAAGATAATTGCTCGATCCGACGCTGCCGTTTGCCAAACCTTTGTAAATTGCTTTCGCAGACGAATTATCGGCCTTCAGCACCGCGTTGGTTCCGCTGGCCCAACCGGAGATGGTTCCATCTTCCGTGGCGAATATAAATCTGGCCGGAGCGTTGGAGGTGCCGGAGGTTACAACGAAATTGGTCGTGCTGTTAAAGATAATTCCAGTGGGCGATCCCGGACCTGTTCCACCCGCAGCCGCCGGAATGGTGACAACGACTTTTTGAACTCCACCAGTCGAGTTGTACAGAGTGGATAACCCAGAATGGTTATCTGATACCCAGAATGGACTGGTCGCGCTCGCTGCGATCCCCCACGGATTTACCAGGTTCATATCGGTGATACTAGCTAGGCCCGGAATATCCGATACCAGGTTTCGCTGCACATAGGCGTTTTGGGCAAAGCTGATTTCTGGCGTCGAAGCGATCGCTAATAAAAGGCCCAAACTCGTTTTGATAGATTTGCGGGGGCGATGCGGGGGTAAATCGTTTAAATTTAATGAGGCAGAATTATGCAACGTATTCATTGATAGTCACTTTCCCGGGAATCCATGATAGCTCAGGGCGCTTTCGCGCCAAAATAAAGCGTCTCCGTTTGAAGTTTGATGCATGAGCCGATGAAAAGTTCCCGGACTCAATGGGAAAATGAGCCTCCGTGACCCGAAAAAAAATCTCCTCCAGTTTTCACGATGGTGGTAAGAATTCGTAAACCTTTCGCCAAGAGTCAATAAACGTGGACCTATGAACCCAATTTCCAGACGTGAGTTTTTGCAAAAAACGCTAATCTCCGCGAGTGCGGTTGGCGTGTTGGCCAATCCCGCTGCGAATCTAGAGGCTGGTCCGCTCGGACTGCCCATTGGTAGCCAGGTTTGGCCTGTTCGCTCAATGCTGAAGGACTTTCCCGCCTTCGTGAAGATGATCGCCGCTATCGGGGTTACCCGGCTGGAACTTTGTTCACCAATTGGTTACGGAGACGAGTTTTCGTCGCTTGCTAACGCCAAAGAAGTGGCCCGCATTCTCGGGGATCATGGATTGAAATCCGAGAGTTCACATTTCACCATGGGTGAACTGCGCAACTCGCAGCAGAGAAGTATTGAATGGGCCAAAGAAATTGGCATCACTCAGATGATTACCGCAAGCCTTGGTGAGGGGAACGGCGAGGGTAAACCGACACTCGGCCAGATAAAAAAGGCCGCCGAGGAGTACAATAAAATCGCAGCAGTGGCCGCGACGTCCGGGCTGCAACAGGGCCTTCATAACGAAGACTTCGAAGTCTCGATCGTGGAAGGAAAGCGCACCTACGATCGCTTATTCGACCTGCTCGATCCGAAACTGGTCAAATTCCAGTTTCAAATGTCGACGATTACTTCCGGACTGGTTGCTGAGGAGTATTTCAGAAAGTATCCCGGCCGCTTTAATTCAATGCATTTGCAGGATGTGAACCTGAAGGTGCCAAAACCCTTCGTGCC
>JAQGOX010000170.1 GCA_028293365.1 Verrucomicrobiales bacterium
AATTGGGGTCGAATGATTTTTTTTGCGAATACTTAGGGCGCTCGGAGTCGATAAAAGCGGGCGGGAAGATTTGCAGGTTGGGGATCGAGGAAGATTGAGGCGCGATTGACGGTGTTTGTAATGATGGGCTGCCATGCAGGGTGGGTCAGGTCGGTGGAGGCTTCCACAACGACCTGGAGCCCGTCGGGCCATATAATGGAGTATCTGAATTTGTGATCGGCACCGACAAATGGGTTGGCCTCAAGAAGAGGTTGCCAGGGGGCGGTAGGCGATCCGGCGAAGGCGCTTTCCCAACCCGAGTTACTCGGCAGGTAATAGCTCGTTACCCGGGGAGAATTCGCGAAGACATCCGGGGATGTGGCGGGGGCGTCGCCCTCGAAATAGACTCCTGCGAGATTAGTGCATTCTGAGAAGGCTTCCGTTCCAAGATTAGTGACCGAGCCAGGGATGACGATTCTGGCCAGTGCGGAACATCCAGTGAATGTGAAATCTCCGATACTGCTGATGCTGGAAGGGACCGTGACACTCCGCAGCCGGACGCAGTCCACGAACACCGCTCTGCCGAGGTTAGTAACACTGTTCGGGATGATCGCGTAGCTCAGGCTGCGGCATTGCGCGAACGCTCCGTCTCCGATGCTAGTGACACTCCCGGGAATCGTGAGATTGGTCAGACTGAAGCATCCCGAGAAGGCTTCGACTCCAATGGTTTTGAGACTGGCCGGCATGAGGATGGTCTCAAGTGAGGAACATCCCGAAAATGCGTCCTCACCGATGCTGGCGAGACTTGTCGGCAGCGTGACCTCTCGCAAACGCTCACACCCAGCAAATGCGGCGTTTTCGATGCTCAAGAGATCATCGCCGATGGATAGGGAGGTCAAATTTGTGCAGTAAGCGAAGGCATCCTCGGGAATACGCGCAAGCCCGTTCGGCAGGCGGACGCTCACCAAATTGCCACACTCCGCAAACGCGGAAAAACCGAGGCCCGTCACAGCGGCCGGCACGGTGACATCGGTCAGGCTCGTGCAACCGGCGAAAGCCTGGCTCCCGATTGTGATTAATGCGTCCGGGAGCGGGAGGTCCGACAATGCAGCGCAACCCAGGAATGCTGAATCGCCGATGCGGACGACTCCATTGGGAATGGAGAGATTTTCGAGCCGGCTGCAGTCCTGGAACGCGGAATTGCCGATCCTCGTAAGACCCGCTGGGAGCAAAACGCTCGTGAGGCTGTCACACCCCGAAAAAATTTCATCACCAATGTTTGATACGCCGCTCGGGATTGTCAGGCTGACCAGGGCTTCGCACCGCATAAAAGAGGCATCCCCGATCGTGCTGACCAGGGCCGGAATCGTGAGGCTGCTCAAAATCGAGCAGTCCGCGAATGCGCCCTCTCCAATGCTGACCAGTCCCTCGGGGAGCGTGATTTCTTCCAGGCTGTAGCAGTCAAAGAAAGCACGGTTTCCAATATTAGTGACGCTGTTTGGGATAAAGACTTCAGTGAGGCTGCCGCATGACAAAAATGCCTCCGCTTCGATGCTGGTCACACCATTCGGAATCGTGACGCTCATGAGGGTGTCGCAGCCCACAAAAGCACCGCTTCCGATTTGAGTGACCGGGAGACCGTTGATCATTGAGGGGATGATTGCCGAATCGGCGGAGCAGTCGAACCGGGTAATGGTGATGGTGGATTGATTGGTTACATAGCTATATTGCGCTCGCGCATCCAACGAAGCTGCCAGTAGAACGAAACAGAACCACATTTGGATGTGGCAAAATCGTTTTAGTGCGCGGGAATGGCGCGGATGGCCATTTGACTCAGACGGGTTCTCGGTTTCCATGTATAAATATCGATCGGTATCACCTCGGAGCCGTGACTATGCAACAGAAACACAGCGATTGCTCGATATTTCTTTTTTCAAGCAGGCTGTCCTGAGCCGTTTACAGATTTGCGATCGAGCGCCTGGGGATACCAGGGGCGTCGCGACTTGGTGGAGTTGCTGCGGATAGGGCTCCGCGCCCATATCCGAGTTGCGCGGCGAGAATAAGCTGGCGGTTGTTAGAGTTTCCCGGCAACGCTTATCCATGAGTTGTTATTCATCCAATAAACCGTTCTGTTTCCCCTGGCACCGCCCGTCCAGGAAATTTATCGCCCTGATCGTGATACTGGCGGTGCGTTTCTCCCACGACGCCGTCGGCGACGTCCTTTTGAACATGGGACCGAACATCATTGGTGAGTCCAGAGCGGATGTAGCAGTCAACGGGTGGAACATTGAAATAGAATCGTGGTCCTGGGGCATGACCCGGCCCGTGGCCGTCACGGCAGGCAAACGCGAATTGAGCCCGGTCAACGCCAAAGAAATTTCATTTGTAAAGTTATTGGACAGCTCCTCTCCCGGCGTGATGAACGCGCTGGTGAAAGGTTCGCGTATTCCGGAGGTAAAGTTGCTGCTCAGACAGACGGGCAACGGACGCATGGAGAACTTTCTCCAGATCACCTTGAAGAACGCCCTGGTCACTTCTTATAACATAGACGGCAGCTACTCCACCCTTCCAAATGAGAATTTCACGATCAATTTTACGGAAGTGACGCTCGACTACACCCCGTACAATTCCGCGGGCAATCCGGGAGTCAAAAGATCTTTCAATTTCAATCTGACCGCCCCACCGGTTAGCGGAGGAGCTCTTGCCGCGGCTGCGGTAGCAGATATTTCCGTGCCCGGCTCCGACCAGTTAAAGACCTTGCTTCACGCGACCTCGGAGGATCAGCTTCAGGCGCGGGAAGAGGTTCGGTCCGGAACACATTATCTGGCGGTCGATCTGGCCCGATCGGGTAGTGATCAAACCAGCCAATTGATCGCGCAGACTTCGAATGATCTCCGGGCCTGGTCCGCAGGTACCGTAATCGAGGAGGTGGTGGATGCCACTACCGTGCGCTATCTGATCCCGATGGATCAGGCCCAGCAGTTTTTGCGGGTTTCAGCTAAATAGATAGAGGATTTTGGCATGGCCGAGCAGAGCCTTCTTCCGTAACCTGCCCGGTGCGTGAAGCGTAGTTTACAGAGTCTGGGATTGCTTCTGCTGGCTTTTGTCACGCCGGCCTGGGCGTCGGAGAAATTCGACTCGATCTATATTTCCGAAGTCCTCGTCGAAAACGGACGCAGCGTTCCCGCCAAAGATGGCGGCAGTCATGGTTGGATCGAACTGTATAACGGCGGTTCGGACACCGTGAATCTCGCGGATTGGTTTCTTTCCGATACGCCCACCAACCTGACGAAGTGGCGATTTCCGCGCGTCGTCATGCTTCCCGATAGTTATCTCCTGGTCTCTGCATCGGGCAAAGGACAAACGAACGACCTGGCTGATCTGCACATCAATTTTTTGCTCGATACGAAGGGTGGGCAATTGGTATTGGCGGGACGCGCCACAAACCTGGTTTCCCAGATTCTGTACCCGAAGTCCATGCCGGATGTCTCCTACGGCTGTGTGCGCGGCGAACCGGGCATTCGTGGAAATTTTGCCAAGCCAACACCCGGCAAAGCCAACCAGAGCAGCGGATCTGGATTTGCGCCGCCCGTGACCTTTTCGAGCCCGAGTGGGTCGATAACTTCGCCGGTGGTTCTGAATCTCTCCTGCGCCGCCGTCAACGCGTCGAGCAACCTGGTCATCCGCTATACCCTGGATGGAAGTTTGCCCAACAGCCGTTCTCCGGTTTATGGCGAACCACTTCAGATCACGAACACGATCGCTGTGCGGGCGCGCGCTTACGCGAAGGGCCTGCTGCCCGGGCCACCCGGGAGCGAGGTTTACCTTTGGCTCTCACCGGGCGCTCTCAAATTTAATTCGAGCCTGCCGGTCCTGGTGATGAATTCCGTCGGTATCGATCGGCCGCCGCATTTGCGATCTTCGTACCTCTCCTTTCACGAACCGGTGGATGGGAAGACGTCGCTCAACGGGCGACCAGCACTGGCGGCGCGCGGCGGATTCCATGTGCATGGTTCAAGCACGACGCGGCTGCCGCAACCGAGCCTGGCGATGAAATTCCTGGATGAATTCAATGAGGGCCAGAATCATTCAGTGCTGGGCCTTCCGGCGAATTCCGATTGGGTGCTTTATGCCCCGAACATGTACGATCCAGTGCTGATTCATAATCCATTTATTCATCAGTTGAGTCGCGACATGGGGCGCTACTCCCCGCGCACTCGTTTTCTCGAGGTTTATATCGTTCAACATCCCGGCCCGGTGAGGGCCGAGGATTACGCCGGCCTGTACGTGCTGGAAGAGAAAATCAGGATCGGCAAGCATCGCGTGCCGATCGACAAGCTCGGCCCGAACGATTTGAAAGCGCCCGAAGTGACGGGCGGTTACCTCCTGAAATTCGACCGCACCGGTCCAGGGGAGCAAGGGCTCTGGGCCGGCGGCGCCGAGATGGTCTATGTCGATCCGAAAGAGTCGGTCATCGAATTGCCGCAACGCGCCCCGCAACGGCGCTACATCGCCAAATACTTCGACGACTTCGACCGCGTGCTCCAGAGCCCGGATTGGAAGGATCCGATTAAGGGTTACCGCGCCTATATCGATGTCGATTCGTGGATCGATTATCACGTCCTGGAAGTGCTCAGCGGAAATGTGGACATTTTCCGCTACAGCACCTTTTTCTACAAACCGCGCGGCGGAAAAATCACCTTCGGCCCGCACTGGGATTTCGATCGCGCCCTGGGTTCGACCGATCACCGAGATGCCAACCCGCGACGCTGGAATACCGGCCGGTTTTTTGACGGAGCGTGGTGGAATCAGATTTTTACAGATCCGGATTTCTGGCAGCTCTGGGTGGATCGTTGGCAACCCCTGCGCCGCACCCATTTTTCCGAAACGAACTTGTTTGATTTGATCGACCGTCTCAGCGACGAAGTGCGCGAGGCCCAGCCACGCGAAGCCGACCGGTGGGGGCTCGAACCGAGGGGCGGTTCCTACCAGAGCGAGATCGATTGGATGAAGCGCTGGCTGGCCGAGCGGATCGATTTCATCGACCGTCAACTGGTTCAACCTCCAGTGCTGAGCCAGGCCGGTGGCGAAGTCAGCGCCGGGTTTCAATTGATGCTCAAAGGGGCAGAGGGGGGCGCCATCTATTATACTCTGGATGGTTCAGACCCACGTCAGCCACAAGGGGCCATCTCGCCACGTGCCATGATTTACTCAGGCCCGATCGCCCTTGAGCGTGATGCCCGTGTGATGATTCGCGCGAGAAACCCTGAAAAGCGCCAAATGGGTGGACCACCCATATCCACCCCGTGGTCGAGCCCCGTGTCCGCGAATTTCACGATCAGGCGATCTCCTCCTTAATGGTTAAACGAGCGAGACTACAAGCGCCCCCACGGATCTGCGCGAGGATCACGCCTCTTCATTTTCGAATGCAGGCGAGCTTTTGAATCCCGTGGTAGGTTCGCTCTGTGGAATGGTGCAACAGAGGTGTGATACCCGCTGGACAGCACTTTCGACGATTCCTTACCGCCGGTTGCGGCTTGCCGTGCTGGTGTCAAACGGCTATGTTAGACAGTATGAAAACAGTCACGGCCCTGGATTGGTCAAAACGATGAAAGCGGGGCAAAATCTCCTTGTCACGGATAAGGGGGAACCGTCGTTTTTGGTCACCAAGGTCGGAGCACGGCCTCGGAAAACGCGCGCCGATCTGGATCGGGAGGCCTTGGAGATTTGTCCCGCATCGAGCCCCGTCGTGAACTTCACCGCTGTTATGAAGGAGATGAAAAAGCGTTGATTTACGCGGACACCAGTTTCCTTGTGGCCGTGAAAGTTCGCCGCGACAACTTTCACGTGGTGGCCGCCGATTACTCCAGCGACAACCAGGAAGCCCCTTGGTTATGGTCCCCGTGGCACCGCATCGAGGTTTTTAACACAGTGCGCCAACTGACGCGACACCCGGACGCCAGGCGACGCCTTCAACAGGCCGAGGCCAAGGCGTTGATTCATCGACTTGAGGCCGATGTTCGATTGGGTTACTTCATGCACCTGGAAGCAGACTGGCGGGATGTTTTGGCATCCGCGAATGAGCTAAGCGCCGTGCATGGATACTCCCTGGCCTGTCATTCCGCCGACCTCCTGCACGTTGCGTTTGCCAGGGAGATTTCCGCGGAAACATTCATTACGTTCGACGAAGATCAGCTCGATTTGGCGAAAGCAGCCGGCATGAAAGTCGTGCGGCCCGGGAAGAATTAATGTGAGATTCATCCGTTGCGGCCGGGGATGCAATAACACCACAAGCATGCAGTACGCCGCCTGTGGTGTTGGTTGGAGCTTGAACCTTGAACCTTAAAACGGCAACTGCCCGTATTGGACCTTCGCAAGATCTTGGCGATAAAGCGGTTTGTCGTGGGCGCCACAGATCCACGGGGGATATGCGTCGCCGCTCCGCACCGCTTTCTCGCTCAAGCTTTTGCAAATCCCCGACACGTTCAACTGCCGATTTAAGGTTGAAAACCCTTTGCTCACTTCGCGGGTTGTTCGGGACTATCTTTCGGTTTTTCTGCGGCTCCGGTTTCAACTGCGCTCGTGAGCTTCTTGAGCAGGTCTTTGGGAAATTTGTTCATCTGGGAAGCGGCCTTGACGATTTTTCCGAGGGAAACACGGCCCACAATGTTCGCGATGACCGCATCGCCGCCTCCCTGATGCACCAATACGGCCAGGCCGGCGACGGATTCGCCGGAGGGATCGCTGATGGCATACACCCCGACTTTTTCGTTTTTCTCGCCCACGACGGCGATTGGGGTCCACTTCGTTTCAAGGGTTGACTGAAGGGTCGCAATCCCTTTGGCGACGGCTTCGCTATTGGTTTTCTTCCCTTCCATCACGACGACGCGAATGAGTTTAATGTCCTGGATTAACTCGGAAATGTTGATGCCGGAGCCCGCGAATGGATCGTTCGTGCCCCCGCCTAAATCAGACAGTGCGTCCTTCAACAGAAATTTAGGAAGGTTGATGTTGACCTCAGGTTTAATGGTTTTGAAGTCGAAGGCTTTATCGATCGCCAAATAAGCGGGATCGTTCTCAAGGTTGGTTTGCGCGACCGCGCGTACCGGGTACGACGCGATGAATGCGAGGGTGAGGATTGCGATGAGTTTTTTCATAATTATATGGGATCCGTGACTTTGGTTTTTACGATTTGGAAACCGTTCCGCAATGGCGGCATAGCTTCTTTCAAAAGAGCATTTTCGGTGTGGACAGCGGCGCGAAGTAGAGCATGGCTAATGCAACCGAAGGCTTCCTGAGTCTGTTGCACAACAAGGGCGCGGTCGGCCTTCGCTTGAGCGCCGGCACGCTCGGCTGCGACCCGTTGCGACTCGCGCCGGGTTTGCCACTGCCAGACCGAGACGACGCCGAGGAGACAGGCGATTGAGACAACGCACGCAAGAGAAGAGCGCAAGGAATGCGCTGGCGTTTTCTCCCGCGAAATGCGTTGAGCGACTCGGTTTAGGACGGTCCGCGGGCATTCTTCGGCCTGAAGTTGGTGAATCAGCTTTTGCAGTTCCTGGTCCATGATTCCTCCTTGTTAATAACTTTTGAAAGTTTTTGGCGGGCGCGCAGGAGATTGACTTTGACGGTATTTACCGGCATCCCAAGCGTCGCAGCTATTTCCCGGTAGCGCAGACCGTTGACTTCATACAGCACGAAGACGCTGCGGAGCGTCTCGGGCAACTTCAATAGTGCGTGGCGAGCCTGTTCCAATTGCAAACTTGAATCCGCGGCGAAACTGGGATCCACCGCCAGGTCATCCGGCCATTCCTCAAGAATCTCATCCGAATCGGCGCCGGCGTTGTTGGGGCTGACAGCGTGCGAACGCCGGCGGATTTGATCGAGACAGTAATTACGCGTGGTCTGGAAAAGCCAGGCGCGAATATTGAAGAGATTGAGCCGGGGCAGGTGGTTCCAAAGCCGGAGCAGCACTTCCTGGGTGGCATCCTCCGCGTCGGCCTGGTTCCCGAGCAAGCCCAGCGCGTAGCGATGGATTTCATCGCAGTGACGCTGGCTTAAGACCTGAAATTCCAGTTCGCGGATCATCGTTCCACATACACAACGAACGAAGAGCGAAAATTGTTACAACAATTTCGAATCTGGCGGGGTGTTTTTGGAAATAAGTCAGCCGCACCCCTCCGGCCCACCTTGAAAAGGGTGGGTTATTTTCGATTCTCCCTCGGGGAGATGTCCGCCAACCGCGGACTTTTCCATAAACGAGTGCGTGCTGCGATCAGCAATTACGCGGACGCGAGTTCGAAGCGGTCCAGATTCATCACTTTCGTCCAGGCGGCGATGAAGTCGTTGACCATTTTTTTCTCGCCGTCGGAACTTCCGTAAACTTCAGCGAGGGCGCGGAGGATGGAATTTGAACCGAAGATCAGGTCCACGCGGGTGGCGGTCCATTTGGGTTCACCTGTCTTGCGGTCGCGGCCTTCGAAGATTTGTTCATCTTTGGAGAGCGGCTTCCACTCGGTGCCCATATCGAGGAGGTTCACGAAGAAGTCGTTGGTGAGGATCTCAGGGCGCGTGGTTAACGCGCCGTGGCGGGTTTGTGCGAAGTTGGTCCCCAGGGCGCGCATGCCGCCCACCAGCGCGGTCATTTGGGGCGCGGTCAGGCTCAGGAGTTGAGCCCTGTCGATCAGCAGCACCTCGGCAGGGATTTTGTAGGTTTGCTGGAGGTAGTTGCGGAAGCCGTCGGCGATCGGTTCGAGCACGGCAAAGGATTCGGCGTCGGTCTGTTTTTGCGAGGCATCCATGCGGCCCGGCGTGAACGGGACAGTGACGTCGTGGCCGGCGTTTTTCGCGGCTTGCTCGATAGCGGCGCAACCGCCAAGAACGATCAGGTCAGCCAATGAGACTTTCTTGTCGCCGGGCGCGGCGCTGTTGAAGGCGGTTTGGATGCCAGTGAGCGTCGCGAGAGTTTTGTCGAGCTGGCCCGGTTGGTTGACTTCCCAATCTTTCTGCGGAGCCAGGCGAATGCGAGCGCCGTTCGCGCCGCCGCGTTTGTCGGAATTGCGGTAGGTCGATGCCGAGGCCCAGGCAGTCGAGACGAGTTGGGAGATGGAGAGGCCTGAAGCGAGGATCTTGACCTTGAGAGAAGCGATTTCCTGCGCGTCGATCAACGGGTGATTGACCGCGGGAATCGGATCCTGCCAGATAAGTTCTTCGGCTGGAACTTCCGACCCGAGATAGCGCGCGCGCGGGCCCATATCGCGGTGAGTGAGTTTGAACCAGGCGCGGGCAAAGGCGTCGGCGAACTCGCCGGGATTCGCCAGGAAACGGCGCGAAATTTTCTCGTAGGCCGGGTCAAAGCGCAAAGCGAGATCGGTGGTCAGCATGGAGGGCGCGATGCGTTTCGATGGGTCGTGCGCGTGGGGAACCGTGCCGGAGCCGTCGCCATTCCTGGGTTGCCATTGGTTTGCGCCGGCGGGGCTCTTCGTGAGTTCCCATTCGAAACCGAAGAGGTTCTCGAAAAAGTTGTTGCTCCATTTCGTCGGCGTCTGGCTCCAGGTGACTTCCAGACCGCTGGTGATGGCATCGCCGGCGTAGCCGGTGCCGAATGTGTTGTGCCAACCCAGGCCCTGGGCAGCGATGTCGCCGGCTTCGCAGTCGGATCCCACATGCGAGGCGGGGCCTGCCCCGTGGGTCTTGCCGAAGGTGTGGCCGCCGGCGATGAGGGCGACGGTTTCTTCGTCATTCATGGCCATGCGGGCGAACGTTTCGCGGATATCGCGCGCCGCGGCAACCGGGTCGGGCTTGCCGTTGGGACCTTCCGGGTTCACATAGATAAGACCCATTTGCACGGCGGCGAGTGGGTTTTCGAGGTCGCGATCGCCGGTGTAGCGTTTGTCACCCAGCCAGGTGTCTTCAGCGCCCCAATAGACGTCGTGATCCGGTTCCCAGGAATCTTCGCGACCGCCCGCGAAACCGAAGGTTTTAAAGCCCATCGTTTCAAGAGCGACGTTGCCCGCAAGGATCATGAGATCGGCCCAGGAAATCTTGCGGCCATACTTCTTTTTGACCGGCCAGAGCAGGCGGCGCGCTTTGTCAAGGCTGACGTTGTCCGGCCAACTGTTTAGGGGGGCGAAGCGTTGCTGTCCGCGGCCGCCGCCGCCGCGTCCGTCACCGGTGCGATAGGTTCCCGCGCTGTGCCAGGCCATGCGGATCATCAAAGGTCCATAGTGGCCGAAGTCGGCGGGCCACCAGTCCTGCGAATCGGTCATCACCGCCGCGAGATCCTTCTTCACCGCCGCGAGATCAAGGCTCTTGAACTCCCGGGCGTAATTGAAGTCCCTGCCCATCGGATCGGACTTGGCGGAATGCTGATGAAGGAGCTCGATGTTGAGCAGATTCGGCCACCAATCGCGATTGGTCCTCGCGCGAGTGGCGCCGTGATTGAAGGGGCATTTGGCTTCGGTGGATTCGGTTGACATAATGTTTTTCGATTAAAGGAATAAACTGGTTCTATAAATAATGGGGTTTTTGGACAGATTGTCCCAACGGCGACAGTTGACCGAAGGTTTGCGCGGAATCATTCGTTTCATGGCGCCGCTTTCTTCAATCCGGGTTTAATACTTTTAGATGACAGCGCGAGGCGAGCGGCGGGCTTTTGACCCACCCGAGCCGCCTTCGAGCTTTGACGACACCCGGCGCAACGGCCCCGAAAATGCACATGGTAATCCTCGATCTGAAATTCGCGAGGATTGATATCCGGCCAGGGGAGGCGGTTTAGGCGCGGGTCTTCCACATCGATGATACGCCCGCAATCCAGGCAGACAAGGTGGTGATGTTGGTCGAGCTTGGGGTCGAAGCGCGCGGCTGAACCCGGATGGGGGGTCCTGGCCACGAGACCGAGGGAAACGAAGGCACCCAGGATGCGATGGACCGTCATGCGCGAGATTTGCGGCAGTTGGCGGCGGACCGCATCGTAAAGCTGCTCAGCAGTCGGATGGTCACTCCGGCCCAGGATTGCTTCGAAAACCGCGCGACGCTGGGTCGTGACCGGCAATCCGCGCTCGCGATGGGCGGCGAAGAAGCGATCCATTCTTTGTTTTTCGTTAGTCTGTTTAATATCCGTGAGATGAGTATCTGAACCAAATGGTAAAGATATGCAAGTAGCTTTTTACGACCACGAGAAATGAAGAGCCGATTCTGTTTTCTTGCAATCCCCGAAGGATTCGCTAAATCCGATCTAACAATGGGTCGGCGCCGTTTCTTAAAGCTCAAAACGAGCGCCAATGCGCTTCCTTTTTTGCTTGCCCTATCGTGCGCGATCCCCGCCATAAATGGCGAATCTCAGGTTCCGACAAATGCGCTCCCTGCGCCGTTTGAAACCGGAAAGCAAAGGATTCCAAGCTCGAAACCGGCACGGCGAACGCAAAGCAGTCCGAAAAGTCCGAAATCACCGGAAGTTTTTGATCCGGATCCTCCCACCGCTCCAGCACGGGATCGACTGTTCGAATCTTCCGATGGAGTAGTGCTTCGGGCTACCGTGAGCACCAATATTCCACCGCAAGCGCCTTCGGGATTTAATCCCGATCCGGGCGCTCTACAACAGTCGGCACCCAGTCCACTGTATCGGACGAATTTTGGAAATTTCGAGAAATTCAGCGGGGATCCTGTGCCGTCCGGTCTTGCACTACCGCGAGCCGGCGTGATCGGCCAGGAAACGGACCCTGTCCCTCCACCGCCTCGCGACACGTTCGGAAAAGCCGAATTGCCCGCCAACGAAAAACTGCCGCGGGAAAACGTTTCGATTGTGGAGAAAATCCGCAGGAAATTTCACACACCAGAATATCCGCTTGCCGCCCAACATTTAGGCTATCCACCCGGAAGCGAGCCGGTAACCAATCGCTGGCGCATCGGCTTCACCCCATGGAGCCGTTACACCCGCGGAGCAGTGGAAGGTCCTTACCTAAGTCCAAGTCCGGACCTTTGGCATCCTTATCGCCAAAGCATCCTTAAAGGAGATCTTCCTGTGATTGGCCAGGAGATCTTTTTGAACTTAACCGCGGAATCGACGACCGAGTTTGAAACGCGACGTTTGCCAACTCGGAGTGGTGTGAGTGCGGCTCATCCATTTGCCGCGGAGTTTTACGGCGAAGGAGATCAACTCTTTGTCCAAAACAATTTCTCCTTTTCCGTCGATCTCTTTCGCGGAGAAACTGTGTTTCAACCAGTCCATTGGGCGATTCATTTGCAACCGGTTTTTAACGTCAATTATATCGACGCTAACGAGACCGGCGTTGTAAACCCGGATCCGCGCGGACCTGCCGCCAAGGGTGGGCCAAATCGCGGGCCCGGTCAGAGCAACGGCATTGTGATAAATCCCGAAGATGTCGGTGGTTTGCTGGAGGGACAATTGCAACCGGCTTCCTCTGATTTATCCGGCTCCAATCGCACGCAACGCCGCCGCTCCGATCTCGCTCTGCAACAGGCGTTCGGCGAAATCCACATCGGCGATCTTTCCGAAACCTACGATTTCATTGCGGCACGCCTCGGCAACCAGGTGTTTAACAGCGATTTCCGGGGATTCATTTTTAACGACGTGAATTTCGGTGGCCGCGTTTTTGGCAATTACGACAATAACCGGCTGCAGTACAATCTGGCTGTGTTCGACATGCTGGAAAAAGATTCGAATTCGGAATTGAACACGTTTGATTCACGCGACCAGCGGGTTTTAGTCCTGAACATGTACCGTCAGGATTTTCTGAAGCATGGTTACACCACGGAGCTGAGTTTCCACGCAAACTTCGATGAAGGAGGCATCCACTACGATCGCAACGATAACATCACGCGACCCGAGCCGATCGGAACCGTTCTCCCTCACGATGTCCGCGCATTCTACCTGGGCTGGGCAGGGGATGGTCATATCGGAAAATTGAATATCAACCACGCATTCTATCAGGCTCTGGGAAAGGATGAATTCAACGGCATCGCGGGTCGGCCTGTTAATATCAATGCTCAAATGGCTGCGCTCGAAGTGTCCTACGATCGCGATTGGGTTCGGTATAAAGCGTCGTTCTTTTATGCTTCTGGTGACGGTAATCCCACGGACGGAACTGGCCATGGCTTTGATTCAATAGTCGATAATCCGAATTTTACCGGCGGACCATTCAGTTATTACGTGCGGCAAGGTTTTAACTTCGGTGGCACGGCCGTTAGCTTCAAGACGCGCAACAGTTTAATCCCGAGTTTGCGCACGAGCAAAAACGAAGGCCAGGCGAACTTCGTCAATCCCGGCGTTTTCATCTACGGAGTCGGCACTGAAATGGAGCTCACTCCGAAGCTCCGCAGTTTTATCAATCTAAACTATCTGCGCTTCGATGAGACTGCCGTTTTGAAATACGTGCTCGTGACCGACAAGGTCGCATCGGAGATCGGCTACGATGCCAGCCTCGGCTTTCAATATCGACCCTGGCTCACCGACAATGTTATTATCTCGGCGGGATTCGGCGCATTGTTGCCCGGCACCGGCTATCGCGATATTTATCGAAGCAATACCGATCCGGTTCCGGGATATAACTCGCTCGATAACCCGGGACGAACGTATGATTTTCTCTACAGCGGAATCGTAGCTTTGACGTTGACCTACTAGAATGCACCCATTGAAGCCAACACCGCTGCGCCAAACCAGTCCTCACTCCTGGATTGTTCACGGGCTTATCCTATTGTTTTTCGTGGCGCTGAGCGGGGCAGTCGCTGAAGAAGGGTTTGGACCGCCAATTTCAATCCCGCGTCCTGCACCGAATACGAATGTCAGTTTCGTCCGGAATTTAATCGATCAGCCCATTTCAGCGAAAGAGTCCAAGAGTCGCGGGTGCGTCTTTTGTCATAAAGGAATCGAGGAAATGCATTCTTCGCCAAATGTCGTTCTCGGCTGTACGGATTGTCACGGTGGAAATGCGAATTTGGGGCTGACGATGGTCAAAGCGCATGTGCAGCCGCGCGATCCTATCTTTTGGAAAACATCAGC
>JAQGOX010000206.1 GCA_028293365.1 Verrucomicrobiales bacterium
CTCCAAATCTGGCAACCTCGGTCATTAGCACAACCGTCAAACATTCCGGTAACGCCAGTTTGCATATGGTCACGACTGCGGGAGGAACGACGCGAGCTTCTGCTATTTACCAGGATCTCACCCCGGCGCTGACCCAGAATGCTTCCTACACCTTGAGTTATTGGTATCTGCCAAATACCAAAGGCGGCACCCTGACACTGCGTCTCTCGGGCAGCGGAATCAAAAGCACGATTAGCATTGCTCCAGTTCCTGGCAGCGTTGCCCGCGCGACCCCCGGCGCAATCAATAATGTAGCCGCCACTCTAGCGGAATACCCCTCAATCTGGATCAACGAGCTGTTGCCCAACAACCAATCCAACATTGTGGATGGTCGGGGCGAACATGAGCCTTGGATCGAATTGATCAACACGGGCTCCACCGCTGCGGATCTCACTGGCTGGTGGTTGACTGACACCTACGCCAATCTAAATCGATGGTCTTTTCCGAATGGTGCGAATGTTCCGGCGAACGGCTTTTTGCTGGTTTTTGCCGATGGCCAATCGATCGATTCAACCTCCAGCGAGTTGCATGCGAATTTCCGATTGCCGCAGTCCAATGGCTCTTTGGCCCTTGTGCGTCCACAAACGGCCGGGTCGGGTGTGGTCGATTATCTTGATTATGGAATTGTGCCTGCGGACGAATCGATAGATTCCGCGCCGGATGGCCAATCCTTTATTCGCAAATTAAGCACCCAGCCAACGCCAGGCGCGCTGAATCTTTTCGAAACGATCGTTGAAGCTCCGACGCTTTCGGCATCCGTCGGACCGGACCGTGCAATCACCATTGCATGGTTCGGCGAGAGTGGCATCCACTACCGCGCTCAGATGAAGAATAGCCTAAACGACCCAGTCTGGACCACCTTGGAGGAACGGGTTGGAACGGGATCGTCAACAACCGTCTCAGATCCAAATACGGCTTCGAATGCTGAACGTTATTATCGCCTAATTGTTTTTTGAGCTAACGAAGTTCGGCTGGCCTTTTCCGGGGAGATTGTAAGCCCGGGATTGCCATTATCCGGCGGTCCCGGGTCGCTTGCGGCCGGATAGTTATTTGCTTCCGGCAATTTTCTCGAATTCGTCGTCAACGAACGCCTGAAGTGTTTGCGTTCGGACGTTCCCCAATGCTGCGAGTTCGGTAAGCCAATGAAGTGCTTTTGCCTCATCATCCGCATTAAGAATCAGAACGCCGTCATAACGTCCCATTGTCCAGTATTGACCTTCGATTTTGACCCCGGATTTCTCCGCAAGTTTATCGAAGGTATGCGCGCGGCTTGTCGATTTTTTGATGTTCTTGGCCCCCTGATCTGTGTATGTCAGAAGTGCGATATAACGAGCCATTGCTTTTCCTTTCCTTTTTGCTTCAGCAACGAATTGCTGAAGCATTATTTTGAGGCCATTCCAACTATCCGATGGAACGGCGATACGAGATGCAATCAACCCACGGTTTTTCGTTCGGGTCTTAATGGTTACCATAAACGAAGTCACTAAAAAAGCTCACCGTTTCTTGCCTTTAAGTGACCGTTATTTTGCACGCTCAGCCTTGCAAAAAAGGCGCGTATTCTAACACCCCTTCTTTTATAAGATTGAGAATCCCCGAAGAAGGCTTAACAACCCACTGCGTTGCTGCACGCCTTGGAACTGGAGCTCGTTCGACTTCTTAACCGAACTAATTTCGATTAAACGGCTTTGGTTTTGAACCTGCGGCGCGCCGCTGCAAGACCCATAAAACTCAAACCCAACAACGCAGCCGTCTTGGCCCGGTCCGGGACAAGTGCGACCACATAATCCTGGCCTGGACCCGTCAGACCAATAAGATTGGCATTTGGGATCGCGCTGAAATGATCGGTGACGTACGCTCTATAATCCGCAGCCTGGGTCACGACGCTTCCCGGTCCTGTCACCGAAAAACCATTGCCAGTTCCGACCACCTCCCAGATTGCGAGTTGCAGGCCCGCTGCCTGAAGGGGTGTCATATGGTCCGAGTACACATACGTCCAAAGTTTCTCAATTTCCGTCGCTTCAGAGACCCCCATTGGATGGGGAAACTTTCCGAGCGGCGCGTCTGCCAAAGGGACATACTGAAATTCCAATGGGGCAGTGCTGCTATAATGAAATGGATCAATACAAAATCCGTAGGTTAATGTTCCTCCGGTTTGCACACCCCCAACCATCGTGCCTCCCACCATCAGTTCGTTCAAACCCGCGTAGGCACCCCCGTTATACGGGGAACTTGTGGATCCATTGTAAATCGACGTATTGATATCAACGACGATACTTGGGCTCACTCCAACCTCGGACACGAAAACCGATGTTGCTCTCGCCTGATAGCCTGCCACCCCGGCAATGCAAAGAAGTCCGAAAATTTTCCGCGTTAGAGCGTTGTTCATTAAATTTGCTGTCGGAGTTGTTGAGTCACAAAACGTTAAACTGTCCTTGACTCAGCAGTGTGGATGCCAGATTGACACTTTCGGATCAATTCAATCGCAAATGGTTGATAGATAATAGGATGTGTCGTAAATTCCGGCGCTGGCGTTTACCGGAAAGGGGGCAATTTTTGGTACAGTGGACAAAAAAGCCTGTATGAAAATTGGGCATGCAGCGCACGAGTCGGTTACTTCGAAATAACAATCAATCCGGCAAGGCACCGGAATGGAAGGAACGAAGATGTTCAAAAACCCCTCTACTGCGAAACCCTGAATCCAACGGATGAGCCGTCGATCGCCTCCAAGACCTACCTCAGTTCCGGTGGACCCTTTTCAGTAACCGCCACTTACCATGGAGAGACTTCATTTGCCGCACTCGTGAAAGTAATCAAAGTTGCAAGTTCATCCGTGAGCGGAGCAACTGAAGTTGACGATGGAGATGGAGACTCGAATACGAAGGAGTATGTCGTCTGCCAGGGAACCGGTGACGTCACTGTGACCGCGACCTGTGATCCCGGGTTGAGTGAGGCGCAACTGGCCAACACCTGCTGGTGGACCGGCGGCGGGAATGGCACTGCTTTCTTGAGTCGCACCGTCAGCAAGAGCTCCTGCGGCACAACTGTAGTCCAGTTTTATGCGGGCACGTCCCACCGGATAATTACCATTCATGTGGTGTGTGTTGACTCCCTGACGCCCAGCGCAGGGACTCTC
>JAQGOX010000217.1 GCA_028293365.1 Verrucomicrobiales bacterium
TTCGCTCCGATTCCAAGCGCGAGCGTCAACACGATCACGGCTGAAAAACCAGGATTCTTTGAAAAAAACCGAAACCCGTAGCGCAGGTCTTGAAACAGAGTATGCAAAGTTGATTTTAATCGCACCTGAGGGCTTGCAGGGGACTAATTCGCGAAGCTCGCATGGCGTGACAAAAGCATGGAAAGCTGAAGGAGCGCGGTTTTGTCGCGGAGACCGCAGCACGTTCGAAAGGATGAGAGTGCTTCGACTAACTTCTCACGTTTGTGGAGACTACACGCTGCGGGTTGTGCTCGGCGCACAAACCCGCGGTCCGTGGCGCATGATTCGTTCCACATTAATTGATAGAATTCACGCCGCTTCATAATCACGAAGGATCAATTCACAGAAGGTAATCATTTCACTCATATCGAAGTGCGATCATAGGATCTACTTTCGCCGCACCTTTCGCCGGCACGAAGCAAGCCACGAATCCAACTCCCATCACGATCAATGAAACCGAAGCTAAGGTAACAGGATCGTTCGGCACGACATCGTAGAGGAGACTTCGCAGTGATTGAGTGAAAAAGAAGCTCCCGATCAGACCGACGCACAATCCAATCATTACGAGCTTCATTCCTTGGAAAATGATGAGTGAAAGGACATCTTTTTGCCGAGCACCCAATGCCATGCGAATCCCGATCTCACGGCTGCGTTGAGTTACATTGTAGGCCAAAAGCCCATAAAGCCCTACCATCGCGAGCACCATCGCAAGAGCTGCAAACAGACTCAGGAGCGTAGTTTGCAGACGCGGTTGGGCCACACTTTCGTCGAGTAAATCGTCCATGGTTCGGATAACTGGCGGCGGCAGGTTGGGAATGGCTGCCTTTACTTCCCGCCGGATTGCTGCCGCAACCGCCGACGGATCTCCGCTGGTGCGCAGCAGGAGCGTCGGATTTTGCATCGGCCATTGCCAGTAGGATTGATAGACCTCCGGAACTGCTTCCGGGCGGGGATTGAGCGATTTTATATCACTCACGACTCCGACAATTTGGCTCCACTCAGGAATTCCCCAGTTATTGGTCGCACCCAAAGGCGGCTGGTTCGCGCCCATTTTCAGATGCTGGCCCAACGGATTTTCATTGCCTAAATAACGTCGCGCGAAAGTCTCATTGACCAGCACCGCTCCGGGTGCGAACAACGTGTCTCTTTCGCTGAAATCACGCCCCTGCAAAAGGCGGCCGCCCATGGCACGCAGCCAGTCCGGCGTGATCGCCTTGAATTCCGCCACCGGGGCTTCCTCTGGTTTTGATACCAACCGGCCGAAGATGGCAATCGATTGCTGCGGCGGACGATTTTCGCGCCTGAGCAAGCTGCTCCCTGCACCAACCGCCTGGACAGCAGGAAAAGCACGTAGCCGTTCGATCAGATCTTGCAACGGCACCTGCGGACGAGTTGCGGTTTGCTGAACCCAGGTCGTAAAACCGGAGACTGAAAAGTCAAGCTGCGCAGTGACCAGATGTTCTGATTGAAAGCCGCGACCTACCGAAAGCATTCGCGAGAAACTTTGAAGCATCAACCCGGCGGCAACCAGAAGCATCAGAGACAACGCAAGCTCACCTACCACGAGGATATTGCGCGTCCTTCCCGCCGAAGCACCGGCAGACGCAGCGCGCGAGCCATCTTTCAGAGCTTCATTTAAATCAGGCCGCGAGAATTGCCAGGCCGGGGCAAGGCCGAAGAGAAGCCCGGTTAGCAGGGATATGGCAATGGTGAAAACCAGAGCAGTTTGGTCAAGCGTCACCGTGTTGAGACGGGGAATATTGGTTGGACTCATCGCGACGAAAAGTTGCAATCCCCAGTGACCGAGCAATATACCAAAAGCGCAACCCAGCAGCGCCAGCAGGACGCTCTCGGAAAGCAATTGTCGGACGATTCGCCATCGGCCCGCCCCCAAAGCAAGGCGAACTGCAATTTCTTTTTCCCGTGCGGCTGCACGGGCGAGCATTAAGTTTGCAACGTTCGCACAAGCGATGAGCAAGACCGCTCCGACCACTCCCCATAAAACAAGCAATGCCGTGTGCATTGTGCGGCCGATGGCCTGATCCAAAAGTGGTACGATTTCGACCTGCGATCCGATCGCCATTCCCGGATGTGCAGCTTTTAAGCGCGCCTGGATCGCATTCATCTCAGTCTTTGCCCGCTGAAGTGTCACACCAGGCCGGAGGCGGGCAATTACGTTATGCCAATGGGCAGAACGGCGCTCGTCTAGAGTGACCCCCATCCATCCGAGCGGCAGCCACAAATCACATTTGCTCGGAAGACCGAAGCCGGGCGGCATCACTCCGACAATGGTGTAATTGCGCCTGCCATAAGTATCAACCGTCAGCGTTTGCCCGAGTATATTCGAATTCCCTCCAAAGTGGCTCTGCCACAGCGCGAAGCTCAATAGAGCCGCGCGATTGCCCTCTTTGTGGTCCTCTTCAGGCAGGAAGGTGCGCCCGAACAAGGGTGACACAGCCAAAGTCGTGAAGAGACTTGCAGAGGCATAAGTGCCATTTACTTTTGAGGTGCTGTCCGGCAAGACGAGATTGAACTCAGTGCTTCCATCCCATCCCGGCGAAACCGCAAGATCGGAAAAAACCGTATTCTGGGCCCGCCAATCGAGATAATTCGGTCCACTCACTCGATCCTGCTCGACCCCACGCTCAGGACTGCGTTCCCAAACCGTGACCAATCGATCGGGAGCCGGATACGGCAAGGGACGCAAGAGCACTCCATTGATCACGCTAAACACTGCCGTGTTTGCTCCGATTCCCAATGCGAGCGTAAGAACCGCAACGGCTGTGAAACCGGGATTTTTAAGCAACTGACGCAAAGCTGATTTTAGATCATTCATTCAGACAACCCAATCGGAACTCTTGAGCCCCTCCTGTTTGCATGACCTGTGCCATTCACGATAGAGGTAAAACAAGCAAAAAGAGGTGGAATTTTTTGACAGTGGATAAGGTTGATGCTGATGAACATCCCGCTATTGGGACCCATCAATCCCGGAATTGAAATTGGACCGCCCATATTTATTTCTGACGCGAGTATTAACTTCAGAGTTCAGGACAATGGATTCAGAGCGATTCAGGTATTCTAACGGTTAGGGTGCTTGAGTTTGCGCTACGGATTGTGCTCCGTACACAAATCCGCGCTCCGTGGTGGTGATCGGGGCGGATGGTGCATGGCTTGTGGGGTTGGACGTTTGGGGTTTCGATCAGGTCTGACCGAGGTGGGAAGATCTTGGTGAGGGTGTCCACCGCAGTGCGGTCGGCGCGTTAGGCCCTTTGCAATGGGGCAAATCGGCAGTACTTGAATTTTGAATGGAAAAGTGGATTATTCCAAAATGGAGACCCAACAAATGAACCATTGTCGAATCTTTCTCTTTTCCACCCTCACTCTGCTATTCACCTTATGCACATTGTTAACGGCAAACGGGGCAGATTCAAAGATAACGGGCGACCCGTTTGATTCAGGATCCGGACAAATTATTGTTCATCCGATCAACCACGCCACGTTCGCTATTGCCTGGATGGGTAAAACCATCTATGTGGATCCAGTTGGCGGAGCGGACAAATTCGGCGGATTGCCGAAGCCTGACCTCATATTAATCACCGATATTCACGGTGACCACCTCAATGCGGAAACTCTGCAGGCAGTTGCACAGGAACATACTAAAATCGTCGCGCCCGAAGCCGTGGCCGAAAAACTTGATTCAGCGCTCCGACAAAAAACGACCGTACTGGCCAACGGTCAGACAAAAACGATTGCCGACTTCAAAATCGAAGCGATTCCGATGTACAATCTGACGCCAGACCGCCTGAAGTTTCATTCCAAAGGGCGTGGTAATGGATACGTTCTCACGCTCGGCAACAAACGTTTCTACATCAGCGGCGATACCGAGGACATTCCCGAGATGCGAGCGCTTAAGAATATCGATGTCGCTTTCGTATGCATGAATCTCCCTTACACGATGACGGTTGATCAGG
>JAQGOX010000021.1 GCA_028293365.1 Verrucomicrobiales bacterium
TCTCCTGGTTCTGGCCGGAGGGGGAAATTACCCGTCGGCTCCTGGTCGTGCGGCGGGATAGGATAAAGTGAGTAAAGAGAGATTTGCAGATCTTCTGATCAACCTGAAAGCTCAACGGAGCGCGGGTTTCCAACCCGCAGCAGGCAGCGCCAACTCGCGCGTCACTTTGACTGAAGAGAAAGCGGTCCGTAAACAATTCATTCGGGCGGACATTGATAGCTAAAGCTTAAGAATCTTTCTGAAAATGCGGAATGGTGCATCTGAAGGGATTTTTGGTGGCTGTCGAGGCCGCTCCTCGCTCGCTCCTTTTTCCACTCTCTCTCTCTCTCTCTCTCGTAACTCCATTAGCTCAGTTGCCTGCTGTAAAATTTTTCACCCGGCCCCCTAACACGTGTGCCCCTCGAATGCGTTTCCTTAATTTAGACTATAGATCCAGTTTTCTCAGCGCCTCGGCGACTCTGCGCGAGAATCTCCTGGTTCTGGCCGGAGGGGAAACCACCCGTCGGCTAATTCACAATCTGAACTCGATGATTCGACTGCGACGCACACCCGCAACCCTTCCGATTCCATTTCTCTCCGGTACCTCCGTGAACTCCGATGCCTCCTGTAAAAAACGGGTAAAGGGGGGGGACATGCGTGCCCCTCGAATCTCACCCCGGCACGTGCAGGCTTGTTGAATGCACAGGTTTTGCTTGAGCATTTTCTATTTGGGATTTTGCCGCTATTCAAAGAGATGTCGCCCTGGAGGAGTGGGGAATCGACCGGTTTGTAAAAGCCATTTCTAAAAAATCTGAGAGCATACTACCATGCCTCGCGCTCGTCCGGGGCAAAATTTCAGGATTTGCTACCAATTCACACGCTGTATTCCGGTCACAAAGTCGAAATGTGCATCCCGGCTCACGAGTCGAAGCGTGTGTTGTCTCGTGAGTGCGGAAATCCAGATGTCGTTCTCAGGAATTGGTTTTGCCGCGATACGCAGCTCATCGCGAATATCCGCATAATGACGGGCAGTATCGGTATCTACGTTGAGTACCGTCAAGGCGGCGCACACCTGTTCCAACCAGCGTTCCCGGATTTCACCTTCACGCGAAGATTTGAGACCAAAACGATATTCCCCAAGAACGATTGCGGGTAAATAGAGAGGCCGGTCAAACGGCAACGCTTTTAGCAGCCGCCGGTCATTTTCCGCCCAACCAGAAAGTGCATTTGTATCGAGTATCACCGCCAGGTGTCTGGATCTATTCCTCCGAACTCAGTATCAATGAGTGTCTGGATGCGACGAGTTTCCTGCGAATCCACATTTGGCGGGGGCACCGGCCATTCTTGACGGGAAGGAGTGGCAGTTCGATTGAGTTTCTCCTGAAGCAGACTGACGAGGAAATCATTTAGAGGTACACCGGCACGCTTAGCGGCCAAATCTGCCTCCCGCCAGAGGGCCTCGGGTAGTTCCAGTGTCGGTTTCACAACGGAAATGTCCCACTTTATTCTGATGTCGTCAATCAAGCTGAGTGTCAGAAAACATCCTGGCAGGTGCATGCCTATTGTCTCATGAAGAACCACTTTCATCTCGTGGTTGAGACTCCGGAAGGGAATCTGGTCGAAGGCATGAGTTGGCAGCGGCAATTATTCTTCCGTCGCGGGAATTCTAATTGTCGTTTGCCACATGAGCACAGAACTTCCAGCAATGCCGATCAATCCCAATAAGTTCATCTTGCTTCGCGATCCCCACGGATCGCGTTCACGAATCGTGACGCTATCCAGTTGCCCGTCAAACACCACCCGAGAATTTCCTGCTTCTGGTCGGAGGGGGGAGGGAGAATACCTGTTCAACTCAGGAGACCTCGAAATAACTTTGGCTCGACGCGCAAAATCTCCCATTCGTCGCATTGTTGAAAACGGGTGAAATCGTGCAATGCCTCCACGAACTGCTTTTGTAGGGCGCCTGCTTCTGAGAAGGCGGGTTCAAATACCACGTGATTTACCACCAGGCGCCCTTCTATTCGATTGGCCTTTGCGTCAAGACGTCCAATGAGTCGGTCACCCCAGAGGATGGGAAGGGCAAAATAACCGTATTTCCGCTTCGCTGCGGGAACGTAGATTTCAACGGTGTAATCGAAATCAAAAAGCCATTTCAAACGTTTGCGCTGGATCGTCAAATTGTCGAAGGGAGAAAGAAAGCGCAAAAGATTTCTTTCCAGAGGGTTGGATAGCTCCATCGCTTCACGAAGTGCGAAGACGGGTATTTTCGGGAACTCCGCGATGCGGACCTCAATGACTTCGCCACTTTCTATCAAAGTTGAGATTGCCTCGCGAAGGGCGCTTGCGTCATCGGAATCTTGCAGATAGTGGAGTTCTTGGGCGCGGGCGATACCCAAGGCCCGTAATCCCCGCCGAACGTGAAACTCAGCCGCTTCACGTTTCGCAGGGCGCCTTGTTTCTGTATTTTCAGGTAGAACGCGCTGGGCCAGATCGAAAACTTTCTGAAAACCGCTCCGGCTCCGAATCATAATGTCGCCTCTCATCCACAGTTCATGAAGAGCCCGGCGCTCTATCTTGCCAACGGATGTTTCGGACCATCCCGCAACCTTCGTGGTCGATTCTACTTCGCTGATCTTTAGCGGGCCATTCTTCTTGATTAGGCCCAGCACACGCCGCATCGCCGCACGCAACTCGGGCGACTCGTCGGACCAATGCAACTTTTGCCGATACTTGCGCATTAATGGAAGTGAGAACCTGTAATCTCTCGTGGGCAAATACGAGGAGGCGTGATTCCAATATTCAAACACCGCTCCGTCGGGACTTTGCAATTCGTGAAGCATGTCTGGCGCGTAGTCCGGAACGCGCGACCAGAGCGCATGATGATGCGCTCGCTGAATCACGTTGATGCAGTCCACCTGGATATATCCAAGATGCTGAACAGCCGCCAAAACCGCTGCTTTTCCCAGGCCAAATGGTGCTCTATTATCTGCTAATCCTTGCGACCGGAGAGCGATCGCACGGGCCTGCGCCAGTGACAAGGTCATGAGATCGGAACGCTCGGCCGAAGCCGAAGAAACTTTTTGGATTCGGGAATTGCCCATGGATGTGTATAAAACTTGGTTCGTATCCTGCATACCAGACTAAGTGACTTCAACATTCATTCGAAATTATGGCCGAACGATTCATGCAAACCGTGCTCACGCCCTCCGTTCAGGCGGCGCAGCAGCTCTATTTCGGACGCCCCGCAGTCGTCACGGATGCGCCTGAGCGCGACCCGCTCACCGGCGAGGAACGCGTCTTTATCGAGGCGCGCGACTCGTTCTACATGGCGACCATCAGCGAGCATGGCTGGCCCTACGTGCAACATCGTGGTGGCGCGTCCGGCTTCTTGCACGTCCTCAGTCCGACCCGACTCGCCTTCGCCGACTACAAGGGCAACCGCCAAATGCTCTCCACCGGCAACCTCGCCGCCAACGACCGCGTCGCGCTCTTCCTCATGGACTACCCGCGCCGTGAGCGATTGAAAATCCTCGGCTATGCCCGCGTTGAAGACGCGCGGCAACACCCCGAACTCGTCGCGCAACTTGCCGAGCCGGAAGCACGCGGCATCGTCGAACGGCTGTTCTTCATCGAAGTGCTTTCGTTCGATTGGAACTGCCCGAAATACATCACGCCCCGTTTTACCGCCGCCGAGGTGGAGGTCGCCGTCGCGCCACTGAAGCAACGCATCGCAGAACTCGAAGCCCAACTCAAAGCCAGGCACTGACATGAGTTTCTTTGAAGTAATCGATCCGATTCATAACGTCCCACTTTCGAGTTGTTCAAGATAGATGAAGTCAGGGCTTTTCACACCGGCTGCTTTGCGGATCTGCACTAGCCGGGGGGATTCAAAGAACGCTCTGGCATCGGCGATGGAACTCCATGCGGAAAAATGGACGATCTTGCTCGGATCGTTTTCGTATTTCAAAACCTGATACGAACGTTCGCCAGCTTCCTTACGGATACCCGCCGCACCATCGAACACCTTTTTCCAGGCCGGGTAATCCGCCACTTCGTGGATAATCAGGACGTGTTGCATAAATTTTAGTGAGTATACCGTGCAGTGTCGATTGCCTCACCACGGCTTCATTCTGCTCTGAAAACCCCAAAGTGGTTTCAGAACATAGCCTGGAAGCCATCGCATAAAAGGACCCGGATAGAGCAGCGAAGGATTTTGACGCATGACGCGAAGTGAGGAGGGAGAATATCCTCGCGATCTTCGACTGACAAACGACAAAGTCTTGCGCCAAAAGACTCGCTGGGTTGCCGGGGCAATTATGCGATGGTTTCCAAGGTTATTTCGCGCGTCCAGCGAAACTACCCCGGGTTAAAGTTCTATGCGCATAGTCATCTGTGCGCGTGAGCGCGCCGCATCCGATGCGGCATTCTCAGGGAAATAACTACCGTGAATCTTACAGTCCGACGGAGGGCAAAGGGTGCAGCGACTTATCAGGCATTCTTCATTAACACCGTGCCTCATCGACGCTTCAGCGCGGTGTTAAATTGAGAATGACGATCAACCTGGTAGCCCAACGGAGCGCGGGTTTGCAACCCGCAGCAGGCATCGCCAACTCGCGCGTTACTTTGACTGAAAAGAAATCGGTCCGTAAACACGTCATTCGGGCGGAGATTGATAGCGAAAGCTTAGAAGTAAATTTGCGGGCAAAACCCAGGTTGGGTTTCAGACCTGAAATTTCGGCACGCGTTATAAATGGGAAAGCGCGGCATCAAGGAGGGTTTCATCGAAAAGCTGCCCAGTCTAAAGT
>JAQGOX010000225.1 GCA_028293365.1 Verrucomicrobiales bacterium
CGCTGCGAGAGCAACGCCGGCGGGCGACCAATGGGTGTCCTGCGCAAGGTAGAGAGGCGTCTTAGCACTGGGACCGTCTCGCCGCCGTACCTCGCTAAATTCTTTGAATAAATCAACCACTTCAACACCGGCCCGGCTCAGTCCCTCCAGCACTTCCCGGGTCCGAGGAGCCATGACGCTCCGGAGGTTTTTGGCGCGTGGTGTCACACGATCCGGATAAATACTCTCCTTGTTAGGGATTGGCAGCACTAACAAACGGAAGCCACGCGCCTCGAGTTGATTGCGAAAATCCACAATAGCAGCGACCGGATCGTTGGTGGCGTCAGAGGCATGTGTGGAATCATGCCGGAGCAGCATGTAATTTAGCCCTGGCTTAAAAAAATACCAGCCTTGCGAGCCCACGACGACTTTTTCCCCGCCCTCCTTCAACAATGTGAACTGCGCGAATTGAAGCCAGCGCCTGCTCACTTGCGCAGCCCAATTGGCTCCTTCCATTTTTTCTTCGTAGGAACGCAGGCTCTCCGCGGTGGGCCACTCGCCGAAGACCTCCAGCGCGATCACCCCATCATTCCCGTGCAACTCTCGGAGCGTCTGGACGATTGGCGCCGCCGCGATGATGCTCAGGAAGATTAGTATCAATACCCATTTCGGCTCGCGCAATCGACTCATGGCGTCTTAAAATTGGAAATAGAGGAAAGGGTTGAAGGCCTGAGTGTACATGGCCATGAGCGCGAGGATGAACAACGGCACAACGACAGCTATCCGACGCCAGGTCACAGATGTTAAAGCCCAATCGTGGGCCTGCATTGGTTGGAAGACCAGCACGGTGCAGACGATCAATATAATTACGTGGTAGGGAGTGTAAATCGTAGCGGCCAGCAACAGCCCGACGCTTCCTGGGGAGCCCATTCCGAGCATTGCACGGTAATAATCCATCGCTGCGGTTAGGTTGTCAGCCCGAAACAAAACCCACGAGAAGAGCATCAGGAGGAATGTCATTCCTATTCGTCCCGGCCTTGGAAGCGCTTCATAAAAACTTCGTTTGCCGTGCCACCTTTCCAGGGCGAGGAACAGCCCGTGGAACGCGCCCCAGAAAACGAAATTCCATTTAGCTCCGTGCCAGATTCCTCCTACCACCATCACGACAGCCAGATTGATATAAGTCCGCCCTTCTCCTTTCCGATTCCCGCCCAGGGCAAAATACAAATAATCCCGCAGCACGTTCGACAACGAGATATGCCAGCGCCGCCAAAGTTCCGTGATGCTTTCAGAACGGTATGGAGCATCGAAATTCCTGGGAAATTCAAATCCAAGCATCCGCCCCAGGCCTACCGCCATATCGGAATAACCGCAAAAGTCGAAGTAGATCTGAAACGCATAAGCCAGGACACCGACCCAGGCATCAAGCGCGTAGGGATGGGCACTATTGAACGCTCCGTCCGCAACCTGCCCGCACGGATTGGCCAGCAAAATTTTCTTCGCAAATCCAACAATGAAGATAGCCACCCCCGATGCAAAACGCGTCACGGTGTGTTCGCGCTCGCGCAACTGTTCGGCCAACGTTTTGTAGCGGATGATCGGCCCGGCCACCAGGTCGGGAAACAACGCGACGAAGGCCGAAAACCCCGAAAACGACTTCGCCGGGGTGGCATGCCCACGGTACAAATCGATGATATAAGTGAGCGAGTGAAAGGTGTAAAACGAAATGCCAATCGGGAGAACTACCTGCATCACTCGGAACTGTTGAGCTCCTACCGTCGCGAGGATCTGATTGAGCGTCTCAGCGGCGAACATGTAGTACTTGAAGAATCCAAGCAAACTTAGATTTGTCACCACGCAGGCTGCCACCGCGAGCTTTCGCTGAACCGGCGTGGCGCCCGGTCGGGTGATGAATTTGCCCCAAAAAAAATCCAAAACCGTCGTGAACAACATGAGGCCGGCAAACCACGGCTGCCACCAACCGTAAAACAGATAACTCCCCAAAGTAATACAGACGTTTCGCCAGCGATTAGGCAGGTTATAATAGACCAGCAGAAACAGCGGCAAAAAATAAAAAATGAAGATCTGAGTAGTAAAAACCATTATCTAATCGTGAACGAAGATGCGCGGTTGAAGAGCGTTTTTCAAGTCAATCGTTTGCGATCTGGTGAGAAAGCCCGGGTTATCTCGTCCCGAAACAGGATCGAGATCATTCCGATGCGGACCATCCGCACGCTGCACGGGTATTTGAAGGGCACCGATAGATCTTTTGCTCGCGAAGGTGACCGGGTATGAACCTCGTCGATTTCTCCGCAGTGGCTAGCCTATTTTTGCGGACGAGAGCAATGCTGTGACCGGTAGGCCAAGATTTTTCTCTCTGATGTCCAATCCGCGAAGTGAACTAAAACGGCAGCGCTTTGAGGTTGAATAATCTTTCACAAATCCAAAGCAAGGCGATTGAGGCGATGGCGATCGATCCGTAGCGAAGGGTCAGTCCGCGATAGAACCAGGAGTTGCGGAACGCAAATGCGATCGGCACAAATAGGACGATGATGGCGAATTGGCCCAGTTCCACGCCAACGTTGAAAGTGACAAGTGCCCAGGCGAGCGGCGCTCCAGCCAAACCGAGTTCGTTGAGCACTTCTGCAAATCCAAAACCGTGAATTAACCCGAAGCCGAATGCCACTATCCATGCTGAGTCCCGGAAAAGAGGGTAGAGATTATTGAGAGCAGCGAGGAGCACAGAGAGAGCAATCGCGACTTCGACCCATTGTGATGGGAGATAAACGGTGTGAGTAGCCGCCAGGCTGAGAGTGATTGAATGCGCCACGGTAAAAGCAGTCACGACTTTAAAGACGTTGACGAGGGCTGGTCGAAGCCGCTCAACAACCTTCCGACGTCCTTCCGATCGAAAAACCACTGAAGGAAACAAAAGCGCGAGGAGAAACAGGATGTGATCGTAACCGGTCCAGATATGCCAAATTCCAGATTTGATGAAGGCAATCCTGCTGTCGGAATGTTTCTCGGAAGCGATCGAAAACTCCTGAGTTTGCGTATCGAGATCAAAGAGGCCAGTCGTAGTGACGCCGTCGACGATCAAACGAAAAAGGCCGTGATGCCGGGGAAGAATGTCAAACAAAAGACCGTATGTAATTCTCAGAGTTTGGTCTCCTTCTGTAGAGCATTCACCATGAAATTTGAGCACCGCATAAAGTCCATCGCTATGTTTATCGATTCGCATCGATTCCGCTGGGAGCGCGATTCGCGTAATGCCGTTCGTCACAGTTAGCCGGGAAAACGCATAATCAACAATCGCCTGTTGGCGGTCTCGAGCTTCGTCCGAGGAAATCTTGCCATCTTTATTTGCGTCGAGCCCAATGACTTGATCGAGATCGTGCAGTGAAATATCCCACTGTCCCAGTAAATCGTTTCCGGAAATCTCGAAAGTTAGATACCCATCGCTGGCTTTGTGGGCAAAGGTCGCGGGAGCGACAAGACAAAATAAAAATGCGAATAGAAGCGCTTTCATTTTACCATTTATCGAACTTCAAGAAGATGGATCCGGCGCGGCGAAACGAGAGACTTTATTGGATTTACGTCCACAACGAATGACTCAACACTCAAAAGCGTTCCGTGCAAACTCAAAACGAGATTGCTATCCGGCGGCGTGAAGGTTAAAGTCCGCAGCGCAACGTCAAATTCGAAGCGGGTGTGGTTCAATGGTAGAATGTGGCCTTCCCAAGGCTGAGACGAGGGTTCGATTCCCTTCACCCGCTCCATTGATAATCAATAGCTTACGGAGAGGGTAGTTAAAATCTAGCTCAAAAAGAGGTTTCCAGTCGGGAAACGATTCGCCTTCTTTTTCTGGCTGTCTGGCGAGGATTCCGTCCGAGAATTTGGACAGATCCCCTATGTTTTGGGTCTTGTGCTGTGCCCGCCACCGCCAAATGTTCTCATCAGAACGTG
>JAQGOX010000226.1 GCA_028293365.1 Verrucomicrobiales bacterium
GCCTCACGGTTGGCAATTATCAGGTCACTTTTAACGGAAGTAATTTCGCGCCCGACTCTCAGGCCTTGGCGAACGGGACTCCTCTGCCGACCGTCTATTTTGACTTTGGCCGCTCGGTTCAGCCGAGCGGGTCTGGCAGCGATCACGGTTGGGGAAACCATCACTTAATCCTGGGTGGAGCGGTCCAGGGGGGCGCCCTTTACGGAACTTTTCCAAGCATGGCGCTGGGCGGACCGGATGACTCAGGAACGCGCGGGGCCATGATTCCAACAACTTCAATCGACCAATACGGAGCGACTCTCGCGCAATGGTTTGGCGTACCGGCAGACCAGTTGACCTCAGTATTTCCAAATCTCACTAACTTTGCCAATTCCACCCTTCCTTTTATGGGCTGAGATTCCGGTCGCCGGCTCAGACGGCGGATAGACCTACAGTAAGTCACGAGGGATTTGCGGATTTGACAAGGTTTACCACGTTTCACTTGGCAGTGAGCGAATCCCGAAGGGACGACCTAATCGCTGTCCAGCGTCGCTTCGGGACTTATTATACATGGTCGCTTTAAACCCGGCGTTGAAACACCGGGCTATTGTCATTTGCCCTTCGGAATGAAAGCTCAAATCGGCCCCTTGCGCAGCACGTCTCAAATGCTCAATGCTAAGTGGCAAAATGAAACCGGCTATGTCAGAAGAAACACCGTCCACTATTCGCTTCAGCGCCAAATTGATTCAGCCCGCGGCGACCGAAAAGGTAGGGCTCTGTCCCCTTCTAGCTTTGCCGAGGAACGCGAGCGCCAGGCTGCCGTCACAAGGTTCAACGACGATTGGGGGTCCGATCAACGGCTTCCCTTTTCGAGCGGGTCTCGAATCAGACGGCAAAAGAAGTCACTGCCTTAAGGTCAACGACAACTGACACTATGGCAGAAGATCTTGAACAGACTGCCAAGGACGAATACCAGTCGCGCTTATCCGAATGGTCCCGGCGGGCGGTGACGCATGAACGGGAGCATCGACGGATGGGAAATTGGCGGCTTTTGTTCGTGGTGGCACTCCTGGCACTCACTGTTTTTTTAGGCCAGACGCGGGTGGGCCTCGGGCTCGCCTTGACCATCCTCATGTTCGGCTTATTTCTGACGGGGATGCTGCATGACCGCATCTTAAAGGCACGAGACAGAGCACGACGAGCGACGCGCTTTTATCAGGCGGGCCTGGACCGGCTGGATGGAACCTGGGCGCAAAAAAGCGCGGCGGCAGGGTCTGCAGGCGCTTCTCACGGCACGGAATTTCTTGAACCGCACCATCCCTTTGCATCGGACCTCGATCTGTTTGGGGCGGGTTCGCTCTTTGCATTGCTCAATACGGCGCAAACACAAAGCGGGCGGGAGACCCTGGCGGACTGGCTGCTCGCGCCCGCCGCTCCCGAGGAAATCCGGGCCCGGCAGGAAGCCGTGGCAGAATTGCGTCCGAAGCTCGATTTGCGCGAGCGGCTCGGATTAATCGCCGCGGAGGCTCAGGCATGGATTCGCACCGAGGCGCTAATCGAGTGGGTAAACCGGCCCCGGATGCTGCATTCGAAATTTATCCGCGTCGCGGCGTTTTGCCTGCCGCTGGTGAGTCTGGTACTTTTTCTGTCGGGACAGTGGCTCATGTTCCTCGCTGCGCTGGCCGGCCAATTCGCAGTGGCCAGCTCCTGCCGCCGTTCAGTTCACCAGGTGGTCCGCGACGTGGGCGTTGCGCCGGGCGACCTGGAGTGGCTGGCGGAGGTGCTGCGCTGCCTGGAGAACGAGCCTTTTCAAAGCGCGCGCCTACGGAGAATGGAGGCTGAGAGCCGGTGCGACGGTCCTACCGCTGCGCAGGCCATCCAGCGACTGGGGAAGCTGAATGCCTGGTTGGAATCGGGCGCCAATCTGGTTTTCGTGGCCCTGTGCAAATTCTTCCTCTGGGAAACCCAGTTCGCGTTTGCCATTGAAGCCTGGCGGGCGCGATTTGGGCCGAAGGTCCAGGTATGGCTCCGGTCCCTGGCCGACTTCGAGGCGCTCTCCTCGCTCGCCGGTTACGCCTACGAAAACCCCACCGATCCCTTCCCGGATTTGCTCTCCGCCACCGAGACCGCCCAGGTCGAAGCGGAAGGATTGGGGCATCCACTGCTTCCCGAGTCCCGATGCATCCGTAACGACATCGAGCTGGGGCCTCAAAACCGGCTCATCATAATCAGCGGCTCAAACATGTCCGGCAAGAGCACCTGGCTGCGGTCGATCGGCGTGAATATCGTTCTCGCTTCCGCCGGCGCACCGGTGCGCGCGCGAAAATTCCGCATGACCCCGGTGCGAATCGGCGCTTCCATTCGCACGACCGATTCGCTCCAGGAAGGTGTCTCCCGATTTTATGCCGAGATCCAGCGGCTGGGAGCCATCGTTAAACTTGCCGCGGAAACGCCCCCCTTGATATTTCTACTCGACGAGGTTCTTTCCGGCACCAACTCGCACGACCGAAGAATTGGCGCATCGTGCGTGGCCCGCTCGCTGGTGGAACGCGGCGCACTCGGGTTGATGACCACCCACGACCTGGCGCTGACCCGCATTGTCGACGAGCTGACGCCGCCGGGCCAGAATTTCCATTTTGAGGACCAACTCCTCGACGGCAGGATGAGCTTCGACTACCGTCTACGGTCTGGCATCGTCGAAAAGAGCAACGCGCTCGAACTGATGCGCTCAGTAGGGCTTGACGTGACCACATAACAACTGAAAACCAACCGTTGGAAGACCTCCAAACAAACGCTGCCTAGTGGGAGCGCCAACTCCGATGCCATCATCAACCTCTTCGGCTCTTCCGCTCCCCAGCGGCTGGCGACTGGACCATTCCTACGCGCAGTTGCCCACCCGTTTTTTCGCGCGGGTACAACCCACGCCTGTCAAAGCGCCGAAACTGCTGCTGCTGAACCGTCCTCTCGCCGGAGATTTGGGACTCGACCCGGCTTTGCTTGCTCGCCCTGAATACGCGGGATGGTTCACCGGGAATTCCCTGCCGCCCGGCGCTTCACCGCTTGCTCAAGCCTACGCGGGGCACCAATTTGGAAACTTCGTCGTCCTGGGGGATGGCCGCGCTATCCTGCTTGGAGAACAACTCACGCCCCGGGGCGAACGTTTCGATATTCAACTCAAAGGGGCGGGACGGACGCCGTATTCGCGCGGCGGCGATGGCCGCGCCGCGCTCGGCCCAATGTTGCGCGAATATATTATAAGCGAGGCCATGCATGCGTTGGGCATTCCCACCACGCGCAGCCTGGCCGTCGCCGCCACTGGGGAACCGGTCTATCGCGAAACCGCGCGAACCGGGGCGGTCCTCACCCGAATCGCATCGAGCCACATCCGTGTCGGCACGTTTGAATGGGCCGCCTCCACGGGGGAAATCGAGCTTTTGCGCGCGCTGGCCGATTACACACTGCGGCGGCATTACCCGGAACTGCTCTCCGCGGAACAACCGTACGTCGCCATGCTGCGCGCGATCCTGCAACGGCAGGCGGCGCTGATCGCCCGCTGGCAGCAGATTGGTTTTGTCCACGGCGTCATGAACACCGACAACATGGCGCTCTCCGGCGAAACCATCGATTACGGACCCTGCGCGTTTTTGGACGTCTACCATTCCGCCACGGTCTTCAGTTCCATCGATTACCACGGTCGTTACGCTTACGCCAATCAGCCGGAGATCGCTCATTGGAATTTGTCGCGGCTCGCGTCGGCGATGCTGCCATTGCTTCACGCCGACGAGGAGAAAGCCGTCGCCGTGGCCAATGAAGTGCTGGAGGAATTTCCGGAAAACTTCGAAGCGCACTGGCTGGCCGCTCTGCGAGGCAAACTTGGACTCTGCAACCAGGAACGCGGCGATGCGGAACTGGCGCAGAAACTTCTCGCGATCATGCAGGAGCAACGCATGGATTTCACCAATACTTTCCGGGACATCTCCGAAAATCCGCTAGCCATTGATACTTCCGCAGCGAGCGGGGAATTTGGAGTCTGGCGCGCACGCTGGCAGGAACGGCTCCGTCGCGAACCGCAGGACCTGAGCGAAGCCCAGGCACTGATGCGCCGAAACAACCCTGCCTTCATCCCCCGCAATCACAAGGTCGAGGAAGCCCTCGCCGCCGCAACGGATCGCAGCGACCTGAGCCTGGTAGAAAAATTAGTCGATGTTCTCGCAGGCCCCTTTGACTACCAACGTCATTTCCCAGAATTCAGCGCTCCGTCCATTACTGGCGATGCCCCCTACCAGACCTTTTGCGGGACGTGATGAAGAAAAGTTAGCTTTGCCTCGGCGCAGAAACGCTTTCTGGAAGTTGAACCACTTATTTTGCAGCGAGTAGCGGCACGTATTTTTTCCGATGAAGATACGCCAGGAATAAATTCCCCAATAAAACAAAAATTCCAATTGGCAAATTTTCGGGCGCAACAAATAGGCTGAACAGGAAAATGTT
>JAQGOX010000232.1 GCA_028293365.1 Verrucomicrobiales bacterium
GAGAGAAATGGAATCGGAAGGGTTGCGGGTGTGCGTCGCAGTCGAATCATCGAGTTCAGATTGTGAATTAGCCGACGGGTGGTTTCCCCTCCGGCCAGAACCAGGAGATTCTCGCGCGCCCTTTTGACGGGAGGCAGCGTGGATAGTGTAACGATTGGAGTCGGGAACTCGAACGTAACTGTCACATCTTTTCTATCGGTGCGGGAGGTGGAGCAATAGTTAAGATTTCGCTGAACGGACCGCCGGCCTACGCTTTCTTAAACATTCGCTGAAAAACCAAATGAATGCCAGATTTCCGAGGACGGGAAAGAACCAGAGAGCGCCGCATTCTCCAGCGACGCTCTCATTAAGACCATGCGAGAACGACGGCGTCAGGTTGCGCCGTTGACCTGCGTCCCGTCGGGAGCGGTGTACAGAAATTCGATCTTATGAAAGTTTAGACTGACAGATTCCATCGGTTGGTCGTCCGTATTGGAGTTTCCACCCGGACGAATGCTGCTGACCAGAATGTCAGTAAGTTTCAGTGTTAGAAAATCCCCCGGCGCGCCAGCGACAGCATTGGCGGCAAGGGATGAATTATCACCCCGAAGGGAGGATCGAACTGCTAAAGAGGCGCTCGGATAATGCTGCCCTTCGCACCCTGCTTGCATCAGTTGAGGGGAAGCTTTATCCACGTTTTTCACGAAGGAAAAATCCTGGATTGCAACTTTGCCAGAGGCACTGCCACCGCCGCTCTCTTTCCCTCTGTCCTGGGAGAGCCCCCAGGAGAAGGAGAGAAGGTTGATCCATTTTTCATGCAGCTTATCGGTCGCATCTCCATCGATGCCTTCGATCTTTAAAAACATATCAACAGCCATATAAATCTCCGGTCTTAAGGTTAAATCGCACTAACTTATCATCGTGAGAGTGAGATGTGCCGGAGCGTGCTCCGGTCCGTGCTCTGAAATAGTGTAGCTTCCCCGGACACCGGCAAAACGGCCAGTACCGCCCAGAATTGCATGATTTTTCTCATGACCGGAATGGGCGTGATTGGCTCCCATTCCGAAAAGTGTCCCATCCTTAAAGCTAATCGTGTGAAGCTCAACATTTGTCGCTGCAAAAGGATTGACGGTCCCGAACGTCGATTCGGCGCAAAAGCAGTTGGAGTAAAACTCGCCCACAGCAGCGCCCTCCGGGTGTTCGAATAACTCCCCGCGACAAACCAGGTGCGACCCGTTTTGACTCGCACGGTGGCGCTGCCGGGTCCGTACGAGGAACCGCATTGAGCCCGGAGGCGCGGAAGTTTCGGAAACCTGCTCATCTTCCGTTGAAGCGGCTGAAATTGGAGCCTGGAGCGCGCTTGCGCCCGCAGCCCCGCCTATAAGACATAACAATCGTTGCACAAAACTGCGGCGCCCGGTTTTTTCCATAAATTTCATATTAGAATTAGGGGTTTTGAATTTTGCTTGAGCAACCCGCGTTCTGGACATCGCCAGAATCGGACACGAACTGCATCTCGAATTTTATAAAGTTCAGAGCCACCTCTTCGCCCGGCCGATCTCCGCCGTTGCTCCCGCCGGTCTGATAACTGGAGATCAGAACATCGGTTAGTTTGTACTGCAGGTAATCTTGCTGATTGCCTCCAGCTTTACGAACGGCGATCGTTGCCTCCGGAATATGTTTACCTTTGCTGCATGCTGACATGAGCAATGGCGACGCCTTATCCGTGAAGTGAATGAAACTGAGGTCCTGGTGGGTTGGCCGGCCCACCGCGGCTCCGCGGCCAACTCCGGCGGAGCCTGGATTGGAGAGGCCAAACGAAAAGGACGAGATTTGGATCCAGTCCTTATGATCGGCATCGGTGCTTTCTCCCGGAATGCCGGCTATTTTTAAAAACATATCGACTGCCATAGTTTAACTTTCTGTTTGAGGTTGGAGCTTGCACGGCGCGAGAATGCCATGCGCTAGCAGTTCCCGAACGAAGACCACCCCTTTTTGGAGACAAATTGCGCTGTCGATTCCAGCAAATTTGGAGATCTCCGCGAGAACATCTTTTAACGGGCGGCGGCCGTCACAGCGGCGCAGCAAGTGAAAGGTATGGGGGTCGATCGAGGCCTGAAATCCCAGTTCGTCGTTTCCGTGCACCTGCATTTGCTCGATCGCATAATCACCCTCCGAGGGTTTCAGAGTTTGAGTAATGCAATGGCCTTCACCAACCGAGAATGACTGGGCAAGGAGCTCTTCGTCCGAAATGTCTGCCAGCCAATTCTCCATTTGAAAAACACGCAGAATCGCTGAGCTGAGCGGATTTACCCGCTCCGTCAATTCGTCCATGCGAAACCAGTTCTTCGCCGCCTGGCGCCGGCGCAGGACCACACCGCCGGAATTTATCGTACAAATCCCAAGTTTTTGATAGTACTCCGTCCACTCACTCAACGCCCGTTCATAGGCTTGGCTTTCCCGATGACGGTTCCAATCCGCCGCATAAGCGATCGGTTCGTGCTCATGGCCATGCAGCGCCCAGCAATCACAGCCGTTCCCAGCCACCCAGCGGCGCACCGGACCCGACCAATGCTCATCTTTCGAATAGCGAGCCCAATTGCAAAGAGTTGAGGCGAAGCCTCCTTCATTCAGGCGCGAAGGAATGGCACGAATCAATTCGGAACAAAAAGAATCAGCGGACTTGCCCCCATCGCGGAAGAGGTACGAGGATTCCGGTGAAATCACATAAGGCGGATTGGAAATGATCAAATCAAAGGATTCACCATCGACCGGTTCGAACAAGCTTCCGAAGCGGAATTCGACATTCCGGATATCGTTGAGCAAAGCGTTAAAAGCTGCGAAATTCAGCGCGCGCCGGTTCAGATCAGTGGCAATCACACGCTTGCAGAATGCGGCAACCATCAACGCTTGAGCGCCACAGCCGGTCCCTATATCCAATGCTGCATCGACCGGCTGCCTGGGAATTAACCGAGCCAGAACCAAAGTGGGAGGACTAATGCCCAAAACGTGTTCCGGGTCCGCTGATTCGCGAACGTCAGTGGAGGTTCGATCATGCGCCATCAGAAGTCGATCGAACGAGGAAATTGAAATTAACGGAACAACTTCCGTGGAAACGATGCGCACCACTCCAAGATCAGCCGCTCGTTCCAGCTCTAGCGGAGCGAAGGCAGAGCGAGCCTCCTTCTCATCCACATGCACCTGAAATGCGAACAGCTTTACCAGCGTCTTCAGTTGCGGCGTTCCACTCAAACGCCTCAGATAAAGCGGGAGATCGCGTTTTCGATGCAGAACACCGAGTTCTTTGCCCAGAACTTCTTGAGCGCCCGGGCCCGGATAACCAGCCTGTTTCAGAACCCGTGCGAAAAGTTCAATCGCTTCGCGGTCGGTGAGATTTAATGACGGAGCAGTCCGGCGGTTTGGCGGCATTGCAACCGTCCGAATAGACCGGGCAGAGCACGTTTCGGGCAAATCAATGGCTGGCGCAGGTGCAAGCATAAACGATTTCGTGTCAGGTAAGCCATATAGTCGCATGCTTGCAAACTTTCCATGGGGACAACGCCTGATTTAGCAATGCGCGCTGTTCTGAATTTAGCCATCGGGGCAATATTACGCCCTCATAAACTGACGCTGTACCAGACGGCATGAGGATACTGTTGAATGCCTGCGTTCCGCGTCCCCTGTGCAAGTTATTTTCGGGGCACTCGATCCGCAAAATCCGCAGGAATTTAGCGGGCGAGCGGGCGTGGAGTTTTTCAGGTGGTGCCGTTGGGTGTGGAAGGTGATGCGGTCCTCCCTGCCGCCCAGGCAGTGTCTACTCTGTTATCGCAATTCATCGGAAGAACCATTTTCACCTGAGACGTAAAAAGAATGTCTGCGCGATTCATTTGTCTCAGCCGCTTCATCTTTTCGCGTGCACCGCAAATAATTTATTGAACTGCTTGACGCGCTTCGTTGTGGATGCTTTTTCATTAAATCCCGACGAAAAAGATTTCTTCGGCGCAGTTAAAAATGAAAAACGATCGATATTATCTCTTCGAAGTGCTGTGCGTCTTCTTTTGGTTCCTGCTTGATGGTTGCTGGCTCATGGAATGGCGCGTGCTTACCTACCTCTTCTCCACGCTCTCCGTAACCATGGCGGTCGGCATGTTTTGGTACCTGAGCAAGGAGAAGACTGCCGTCCTCGTCACTTCCGCTGACGCTTCATGGCTTCTTACTAACATCGCCTGGGCCGTCGGCGATTTGGAAAAGAACGCTCAAATGATTCTCACCGCAAAACTCGGTTTCGCTCTCGGATTTCTCCTGTGCCTGCTCGCTTTTGCCAGTTCCGATAAATGCCGCACTATCATTCTGAGCCGGGTCCGCATCCTTAACTTCTTCAATACTACGAAAGAGTAGGGCTCGTTTGCCCCCATATTTGCCTTTTGGTGTGGATTTGTTTTGATTGCTTCGCCGATGAACCAAAACATCTTCCGTTCGTGCGCCTGTGCACTTGCCCTAGCCCTTCTATGCGCTTGTCAAACGCAGCAGACGATTACTCAGTCAGACACGAGTCAAACCGTTTTAAAGCAGGGCAGCTTGGTATATGTAGCAGTGCCAGAAAAGCCGGGCCGTGACGATGAGAGAAGTTACGAAGGTTCGGATTATCAAACTGCGGAAGCGTGCGCGAAAGCGTTTAAGCAATATGCGGAGGTGACGCTCGGGCGGGAGTCGCAAAATCTTGAAAACGCGCTTGCATCGGCTCGCGCGCGAAAGTGCGACTATATGGTTAAGCCTGAGATTCGCATTTGGGAAGATAATCCGACCGAGTGGAACGGTGAACGAGACCGACTTGAGGTTGACGTTGAGACTTTTGAGACGGCGACGGGCAAAACGATTTCCCGCGTTGTCCTAAAAGGAAAAAGCCGGTTGATGACCTTTGGTGATAGACCGGAACGGATGTTGATCGGCTTTTTCGAGCCGCACGCTGCTAAACTTTTTGGTGTGAAACTATCGTCAGCGCCAGGGAAGTAAGAAATTGGTTGGCTCGGGGTTTGGTCATAGTCAGATATCCGCCCACGTGCTG
>JAQGOX010000237.1 GCA_028293365.1 Verrucomicrobiales bacterium
CCAGTCGATATAATAAAAACCACTATTGTCAGGCAGATGGCTGAGAGCATTCTGGACGATTCCGGACGCAAACTGCGCACGCATCATCGCAGGGGCGGGACCGGAGTTCGCCGGGCTTGCACCTGTGGTTGCACCGAAGCGATTCAGGCATATTTTGAAGAGGGCCAGGAAGCAGCCCGGAAACCCGAAATCGCCGAAGCACTTTCGGATATGACTTTTTTCGTGGAAAGACATGTGGCCCGAATCGCTGAATACCGCCATGGGGCCGAGGAGATGCTTAAATTTCTGCAGGCGCAGGCGGCTTCGAATCCTGATCTCAAATCGTACGTTGAAAATCTCGCCCCCATCGCACAACAGGTTCTCGATGAATACAACGTACAGCAGGAAAATATGAAATCGCCAGCCTATGCGGGTGAGCTCGTGCAGAGAACGTTGGCCTTAACGGACCATAGCGATAAGCAGAACCTGGCGGCTTACATGAATCTCCTCAAGGATTGGCGCGCAATGGGTGGCGCTCAGGACTATGTCGTCGCGCAGTGTCACGCTCTAACCAGAAAGCTGTTTCAGGAAGCAGGATATGGCTGTGCCGTTCAGCCCAAAGCGGTCAAACTGGCTGAAGAAGTCCGCCAGCGTTGCCTTCTGATGCTGCGAAATCCCGATGGATATGAAATCTGGCCCAATTATTAATCTGAATAAGATGAGGAACTACCGGGCGGTTTTTTATGGTTTCATCGGGTTGTTGACACTGCTTTCGGACAGGGGGGAAAACACCCCCAACACTGAGAAAACGCGACCCACCGTTAGCACTGCGTCCGCCACAACGTCTCCGAAAAGCGACATGATCGCTGTGGCCGGCGGACAATTCATCATGGGCGATAAAAGCGAGGCGGACGCTCCTGCTCACGAAGTCGTCGTGGCTCCATTCCTAATGGATAAGTGTTTAGTGACGCAGGACCAGTTTCAGCGGGTTACCGGGTCCAATCCGTCTCGTTGGAAGGGCGAAAAAAACCCGGTGGAACAAGTCCGCTGGTCCGACGCGGTCAAATTCTGCAATCAACGTTCGGAAGCCGAGGGTCTCCAACCGTGTTACGATTTGAAATCCTGGCAATGCAACTTCGAAGCGAATGGTTATCGCCTGCCTACCGAAGCAGAATGGGAATTTGCCTGCCGGGGTGGAGCGAGCACTGCTTATTTTTTCGGTGATAGCTCCGGAAAACTTGGCGATTACGCATGGTACGAAAAGAACTCTGGCGGCCGGCCGCATCCAGTAGGACAGAAACGACCGAATGCTCTCGGGCTTTATGATATGTGCGGAAATGTCTGGCAATGGTGCAACGATTTTTATGCCGTCGACTACTACAAACAAGCTCCGCACGATAATCCGAGAGGTCCGCAAACGGCTCCGACCAAGGTCGTGCGGGGGGGAGCTTTTAGATTCAGCGACGAGAATTGCCGCTCGGGCTATCGGTACAATGAAAGTCCGGGATATGCCGATGTTTGTTTTGGATATGATATTTATGGGTTTCGCTGTGTGAGAAATGGAGCAGCCGGAAATGCAAAGGGAAAACCATAACCGGCCCGGTCAGTAATGCTGTTGCCAGATGGTGCAATGCCATCTAAATCCAATGCATGAGGCCGGTGGATTTGCAGCAAATTGGTGCGGAGCTCGCCATTAAATGGGATGACGGGACGGAAACATTTTATCAACTGGAAGAGTTGCGGAAACGTTGCCCGTGCGCGGCGTGCTGCGGTGAAACGGATGTGATGGGGCACGTGCACAAAGGCCCTGCGCAAAGTTTATCGGATCGCTCATTCCAGTTGATACGGATCAACACGGTCGGCGGGTACGCGATCCAACCCTATTGGGCCGATGGTCATAACACTGGAATTTACTCCTACGAGTACCTGCGAAGACTCGGAAACTGACGGAGCGGGACCGCAATTAAAGGTGCTTGGCCAACTCCTGCTGGCTCGCGGCAAACACTTCCTTGTGAAGAGAGCGGCCGTGTGAGTCCATTGTAACCACTGCAGGAAAATTCTTAACTTCCAGTTCCCAAATTGCTTCGGGAGAACCGAACTCTTTAAGAAAATAAACGTTGCGGACACGCGTGATGCATTCCGCGAGCACCTGAGCCGCGCCTCCGATTGCATGCAGATAAACGCAACCGTATTCCTTGCACGCATTCAGGGTCTTCTCCCCCAACCCGCCTTTCCCTATTACGCCGCGAACTCTGAAATCGCGAATGACCTGCCACTGGTAGGGTTCCTCGCGGATTGACGTGGTTGGGCCCGCAGCAGTCACTTTCCAGTTCCCTTGCTCGTCTTTGATAACAACCGGTCCACAGTGATAAATGATTCCGTCGGCGAGATTGACTTCGGGCGGGAGCTTTCCACCTTCGTGGAGATATTTGTGAACGACATCGCGTCCGGTGAATATGATTCCGTTAATCGAAACCGGATCGCCAACTCTGAGTGCGCGGGCTTTTTCTTCGGTGAATGGAACGTCAATTGAATTCATGAACTAATAGAGCCATTGGCTGATCGCACCTTCGGAATTCAGCGTAACGCCCTGTCTTCGATACGCCCAACACATGTAGCTGACGCTGACAAAAAATGAGGCAGGGAGGCGGTTGGCGGCACAGATTTTCACCCCAAGCAAGGTGGTCTTGCCCCCAAACCCCATCGGACCTATTCCGAGCTCGTTTGAGGTCTTCAGGATGTCATTCTCCAAACGATTCAGCTCCAGATGAGAATTTTCATCGGTCATCCTGCGGAGAAATTGCTGTTTTGAAAATTCGTACCCGGTGGTCCGATCTCCTCCAATGCAAACACCCAGAATCCCAGGGCCACACCCTTTACCCTGTGCCTGGAGAACGGC
>JAQGOX010000245.1 GCA_028293365.1 Verrucomicrobiales bacterium
GCGCGGATCGCTCTGGAGCTTTCGGAAAAGGACCTGGTGCGGCAGGACCACTTATTGCAGATCACGGGTGCCACCACCCAGCAGGATATCGACCGGATCCGCTCAACGCGAGATCAGGATCGCCAGCATCTGACGCAACTGGAAGCTGATCTGGAAACGGCCCATCTGGGAGCGCGTCCGGATCAAATCGCCGCCGCCGATGCGAACGTCCATGCTCTGGAAGCCGCGGTGGCCAGGGCCGAGTGGGATCTTTCGCAAAAGCGCCAGACCGCGCCCGAAGCGGGCACGGTGATCGACACGGTCTATCGCCAGGGAGAATGGGTTGCCGCCGGCCGCCCCGTGGTGTCGCTCCTCCCGCCGGAGGGTGTCAAACTCAGGGTGTTTGTCCCGCAAACGTGGCTTGTGTCGTTGCATACCGGCGATTCGGTGCTGGTTCTGGTGGATGGCGCAAGCGCGCCGGTCACGGCCAAAATCAGCTTTATCTCGCCGCGGGCAGAGTTCACACCGCCCGTAATTTATAGCCGTGAAAACCGCAATAAATTCGTCTTTCTGATCGAGGGCGTCTTCGAGCCTTCTGTCGCCGCACAGTTGCATCCCGGCCAGCCCGTCGATGTGAAGTTCAATGTTTCCGTGCAGCCATGAGCGACGCATTGGCGATCGACGTCCGTGGAATGACCAAACGGTTTGGCCGCCTGACGGCCGTTGATCACATCGATCTGCAAGTCCGCGCCGGCGAGATTTGCGGATTTCTCGGCCCTAACGGAAGCGGAAAGACCACCTTCATCCGAATGCTGTGTGGCCTGCTTCGGCCGGACGATGGCCAGGGAACATGTCTCGGGGAAAATGTGATTACCGGCAGTGAAGAGATCAAACGCCAGGTTGGCTATATGACCCAGCGCTTCAGTTTTTGGGAGGATTTGAGCATCGTCGAAAATCTGGATTTCGTCGCCCGCATGTATTCGGTGAAAAACCGGCGCGAGGCCGTGCGCTCCAGTATCGAGCGTCTGGGCTTGGGCGAGCGCCAAAAGCAGTTGGCCGGACAGCTTTCGGGCGGCTGGAAACAACGTCTCGCCCTGGCCGCCTGCATGATCCACGATCCGAAATTACTCCTGCTCGATGAACCCACCGCTGGCGTGGACCCCAAAGCGCGCCGCGATTTCTGGGAGGAGATCCATCGTCTTGCCGCGGAAGGACTGACCTTTCTGATCGCCACGCATTACATGGATGAAGCCGAGCGTTGTCACCGCCTGGCTTATATTGCCAAGGGCAAGTTGCTTACGCACGGCACTGTTTCGGAAGTCATCGCTGAGGCTCATCTGACAACCTGGTCTGTGAGCGGTCCGGATTTATTGGCGCTATCAGACCAGCTTCAAGGCCGGCCCGGGGTCCAGCAGGCGGTGGCTTTTGGGAACGCGTTGCACGTAAGCGGAGGCGATGCGGCGGCGCTGGAACAAGCGATTCAGCCATTTCGCACAAGCCCACACGAGTGGCGCCAGGTCGAGTCCGGTCTTGAGGATGTCTTCATTCACCTCATGGATGAAACGCACCATAACGCTCTGGAATGAACATCCGACCCCGATTTTCAATGGCCCGGCTGTGGGCGGTCGTAGTGAAAGAGTTTCTCCAGGTTCGAAGGGATCGCATGACCTTCGCCATGATACTCGGCATTCCTCTGATCCAGCTTATTCTTTTTGGCTTTGCCATCAATTCGGATCCGAAGCATTTGCCGGCAGCGATTCTTCTCGCGGATGACGGCCCCCAGGGCCGGACCCTGTTGTATGGAATTCAGAACAGCAGCTATTTCGATTTTACACGCGCGCTGCGAACCGAACTCGAAGCGCGCCAGGCCCTGGCTCGCGGCGAGGTCCAGTTTGTCATTAGCATTCCGGAAAACTTTTCCCGGGAACTGCTCCGTGGAAAGCAGCCCTCGGTTCTGGTTGAAGCCGATGCCACCGATCCCTCCGCCACGGGCCAGGCGATTGCTTCCCTGCGCTCCTTGCTCGATTCCTCGCTGCAGAATGACCTTAAAGGCCCGCTTTCTTTTCTTGCGGGCACGGAGGGTCCGGTCGATCTGCGGATCCACCCGTTATACAATCCGGATGCGATCACTCAATACAACATCGTACCCGGCTTGATGGGCGTTGTCCTTACGATGGAGATGGTCATGATCACCGGCCTCGCCATGACCCGCGAACGTGAGCGCGGCACCATGGAAAACCTCTTGTCGATGCCCACACGGCCCGTGGAGGTGCTGATGGGAAAAATCATTCCCTACGTTCTGCTTGGATATGTTCAGGTGACACTGATTCTGATCGCCGCACGTTTTCTTTTTCACGTTCCCATGGTTGGAAATATCATACTACTGCTTCTGGTCGCCTTGATTTTCATCGCTGCAAACCTTGCGATGGGCGTCACCATCTCGACCGTGGCGAAGAACCAGTTGCAAGCGATGCAAATGGCTTTCTTTTTCTTTTTGCCATCGATCCTGCTTTCAGGATTTATGTTTCCATTTCGTGGCATGCCCCATTGGGCGCAAATGATTGGCGAAATCCTCCCCCTCACGCATTTTTTGCGGATCGTTCGGGGCATCCTGCTCAAGGGCAACGGAGTTAAAGAGGTGTCACTCCAGGTTTGGCAAATCGCTTTGTTTGCCACGATCGCACTGAGCATTGGTATCAAAAGATATCGGCGGACTCTCGATTAGAGGAACTATGTTGATCAAGCCGTTACGACCATTTGCCTGTTCCTGTGTCATTCTAATCTGGCTCTCTTCCTGCGCGGTGGGGCCGGACTACCAAAAGCCCGACCTGACGAGCCTGGTTCCAGCGGACTGGCACTGGAAAATCGTGGACCCAAAAGACGCCAGTTCCAAAGGCGCCTGGTGGAAAATCTTCAATGACCCGCATCTCGATGAACTGGAAACACTCGCGGTCGCGAATAATGAAAACCTCCGTGCGGCCATGGCCCGCGTCGATCAGGCCCGCGCCGCCGCCAGACTGAGCCGCAGTCAATTTTTTCCGGAGCTTTCACTCGATCCTGGCGTGAGACGGGAACGTACTTCAGGCGATCTGCCGACCCCAATACCATTCCACGTGCCATCCGCGCATCTGAACACGTTTAGCGTGCCGCTCGATTTGAGTTATGAAGTGGATCTTTGGGGCCGGGTGCGCCGCTCCTTCGAATCCAGCCGGGCGCAGGCCCATGCCAGCGTCGCGGATTACCAAAACGTACTCCTGACGCTTACCGCGGACGTGGCGGTCAATTATTTTCTAGCGCGTTCTCTGGATCTGGAGATCACGGCGTTACGCCGGGCGGTTGAGTTGCGGAATGAATCCGCGCATATTCTAACCGAACGCTTCCTCGCGGGCACGATCCCGGAAATAGCTTCGGCTCAGGCAAAAACCGAACTGGCCACCGCGAAGGCTGAGTTGGTTGACGTGATTCGCCAGCGAGCCGAAATAGTCCATGCGCTCGCGCTGCTCTGCGGTAAAGCCGCGAGCGTTTTTGAACTCCCTGAAGCCCCGCTGGCCGGCCTGCCTGTTACAGTTCCAGTTGGCCTGCCTTCGGCTCTGCTCGAACGCCGCCCCGATATCGCACGCGCCGAAAGGAATCTGATATCAAAAAATGCTCAAATTGGCTCTGCCAAAGCCGCCTATTTCCCGGCACTGCGTTTGACGGGACAAGCCGGTTATCTCAGCGCTGAAGCCGGCAGTTTGTTCGCCACCGACAGCCGCGTCTGGTCGATCGGACCCGCCGTGAGTCTGCCGCTCTTCAACGCGGGGCGCACGACCGCCGAAGTCAGGCAGGCGGAAGCGTCCGATCGCGAGGCCCTTGCCGATTACCGGCAAACGGTATTGACGGCTTTCAAGGAAGTGGAGGATTCGCTGGTTCAAATCGTTCTTCGTGCCGAGGAGGCGGCCGCGCAAAAGGATGCGTTGCTCGCAGCCAGGCGGGTGTCCGTGCTTGGAAAAGCGCGCTATGATGCCGGGGTGGCCAGTTATCTTGAATGGATCGACGCTGAACGTGGCGTGCTCCAGCACGAACGCGCTACCGCGCAACTTCTAGGCCAGCGATTCGTCGCGAGCGTGCGGTTGATAAAAGCTCTCGGAGGAGGCTGGGACTCGGCGGCAGACAGAGTGAAGCCATAGAAATTAGCCCGGACATATGAAGGCACTGAGTTAAATCGTTAAATCTTTCTGAGCGAAATCAGTTTCGAACTTTTCGAAACGATGCTCGAGCCACAATGGCAAGGTCAGTGGGAAGAACTTATTTCAATTGGATTCGGATGCCGGGAGTCCCAACTTGCTCAACCCATTTGGAATTATAAAGGTCGAACAGTGCGGCGAATTGGGTCGCTTTACGTTTCGTTGAGAACTCAGCGAGCTCAGTTATGTTTTGGCCGACGAATGCTTCAACCGAAGTGACCACGATTCGTTTGCGGTCGATATCGTCGGTGTTCTCTATTTCACTCTTCCAACTAGTTGCCCTCTCACCGTTTTGGACCGCACGCCTGTCTGGGTAAAGGCTGCCACTGTATGATTTATGGACAGATAGTGTATCATTAACTTACAGATTAATTCAATCAAATATAAAAGAAAAAATTGCTTAAGGTTAATAACATGCGATGATGAGGATATATTTATGCCGAATCTTTTCGCCGATACCGTGAAGACCGTATCGTTATTTCTATTGTTCTCTTTATCTTGCGCCACCCAGGCGCAGTTCGTCATCGACAATTTCAACACCAATCAGACTCTGATCAGCGTTAGCGCGGTGGGAAGCGCTGGCTCGACACAAAGGGGGACCATGCAGGGGAATGAACGTGATCTCAATGTCACGGTAACGAGCCCCGGGACGATCACAGCGCAAGTGAGAACCGGGGTTTTCACCTACACGCAGGATGCCTCGGCCGTGGGCAGCGCTGACATCGTTTGGGATGGCATAGACGGGAACGCGAGCACTTTGGCGCCGTCCGGGTTGGGGGTCCTTAACTTTACAGCCAGCTCACAAAACGCATTTATGCTTGGCGTGAATTCCTGCAACCAAAGCGTCAGCGTCACCCTCACGATCTACTCTGGCGGAGGCACGACCAAAACCGTGAGGGGTGTGTTGCCGATCATTCTGCGGCTGGCACCGCAGGTGCGGCATTTCAATTTGGATGATTTAGGAATAGGCAGTTCCCGGAGGGATCTTTTGAGGGGTTTCGGTCGAATCTTCTTTCCTCAAGAATCGAACGAAACTCACTGTTAAGGTTTTAAGAATAGGGCCAAATGAACTCTCTTTTGGCTTGCAAAAGCCAGGTTGAGCCATCACGATCATGAACACTGGCTAGATCT
>JAQGOX010000300.1 GCA_028293365.1 Verrucomicrobiales bacterium
GGATAAACGGCAATCCCTACTTTATGTTCAACATCGTCGAACGAAAGTTCTCGATTCTTGGAAAATTATTTTGGCCGCAGGATGCGGTCATCTTCGCGATCGCCTCGCTGCTGTTCCTGATGAGCATCATCGTATTCTCCACCGCCTTTGGCAGACTGTGGTGCGGATGGACCTGTCCGCAAACGCTCCTGATGGAAATGGTCTTTCGGAAGATCGAATATTTCATCGAAGGCGACGGCGCGGAGCAACGCGCGTTGGATGCCGCACCCTGGAGCCGCTCCAAGCTGCTGAGGAAACTTTCGAAACACAGCATTTTTCTCGGCCTGTCGTGGATCATTGGAAATACGCTCCTTAGCTATATCATTGGAAGTGAAAAACTGATTGCTATAATCACCGACGACCCGCGCAAACACGTGGTGGGAATGTCGGCAATGATTCTGTTCACCCTCGTGTTTTACGCCATATTCGCCCGCTTTCGCGAGCAAGCCTGTACTTTTATCTGTCCCTATGGCCGCCTTCAATCGGCGATCCTCGACGAGAACACCATGGTCGTCGCCTACGACCACAAACGGGGTGAAGGCCGGGCTCCCTGGCCTCGCCGACAAACGGTTGAGTCACGGCGAACGGAAGGACACGGCGACTGCGTTAATTGCAGGGCGTGCGTCGCGGTCTGCCCAACCGGGATCGATATCAGAGATGGAACGCAAATGGAATGCGTCAATTGCACTGCTTGTATTGATGCTTGCGACGGGATCATGGAGAAGATCGGGCGTCCCAGTGGCTTGGTTCGCTTCGCATCGCTTAACAACATCGAACGTGGTGAAAAACAGCGGTTTACCCCTCGAATGGCCGCTTACCTGACCGTCCTGTTCCTGCTCACGACGCTTCTGGCCGTGCTTGTCTTCACTCGCAACGATGTGGAGACCATACTGCTGCGCGCCCCTGGGGGCCTCTACCAAATGCTTAACGATGGCCGGATCGAAAATCTCTACACAATAAAAGTCATCAATAAAACCGCTCGCGATTTTCCGCTGGAATTCAAACTCGAAAACGTCCGCGGGGAAATAAGCCTGATGGGCAGCCAGGATTTTCGAGTGACGAAAGAGAATCTCGCGGAAGCCTCATTATTGATCGCGCTTGAGCCGGCCGTTCTAAAAGGCCCGAATACAAAGCTTGATATCGGGGTTTATTCGAACGGAAAACGCCTCGAAAGCGTAAATACAACCTTTATCGGTCCAAGAGATCCCTCGCTCGCGAAATAGCTTATGCCATCGCCATCTCCCATCTTAGCGCGTCCCGCCCGAAGTTTGTGGCCGATCGCCATCACTGCTTTTTTTCTTCTCGCAATTTGCGGTGTCATCACATTCATCAATTGGGCGGTTCACCAGAACATGGATCTGGTCTCCCACGATTATTACAAAGAGGAGATCCTCTATCAGCAGCAGATCGATAGCCTTAAACGCACCCGTCAGCTCGGCGGGGAAGTCTCAGCAAGGTACAACCGCGAATCACGAGAAATAGCGGTAACGCTCCCAACTGCTCATTACTTGCAGAAGGCATCGGGAACCATAAAACTCTACCGCCCATCGGACGCGAGCCTCGATTACTCTGTGCCGCTGCTTTTAAAACCAGACGGAACTCAGAAGATCCGCGCCGCTGACCTGCGCCCGGGATTGTGGAAAGTTCGCATCCAATGGAACGCGGCGGGTCAGGATTATTCTTTCGATCAACCTGTGATCATTGACTGACTTTAGCCATCGCATGGAACTCTGGAGCGCATTCATCCTCGGGCTCATCGGCAGTCTGCATTGCGCCGGCATGTGCGGTCCCCTGGCCCTTGCATTGCCGAGAGTCGGCAGCGTGCGCAACACCTTTCTGCTGGGCCGGCTTGCCTACAATACCGGGCGAGTGAGTACCTATGTCATTCTAGGCATCTTGTTCGGCTTTTTCGGTAAAGGTTTCAGTTTGGCTGGCGCTCAGCGGTCCCTGTCCATTGCTCTCGGGATCATCATCCTCGCAACCCTGCTCTGCTCCAGAAAACGAACGATGAGCATTTTACTCAGTCGAGCGGTGTCCTCGATCAAACGTCCAATCTCTCACTTTCTTAAAACGCCAACGTTCTCGTCCCTATTGATTCTTGGGTCACTGAATGGACTTCTCCCGTGCGGTTTGGTTTATGTCGCCTCAGCCACCGCAGCTACCCTCGGAAATCCGATCGCCGCAGGCGCATTCATGTTATCGTTCGGACTGGGAACGGTTCCGATGATGCTCGCAATTGCACTCTCAGGCAAACCGTTTCAACTATCGCTTCGTCTCCGCCTTCAACCGCTTATTCCCGCAACGATCTTTCTGCTTGGAACGCTGCTTATCCTCCGCGGGCTCTCACTCGGCATTCCCTATGTCAGTCCAAACCTTTCAGGAGCCGCAATGCAGGATGTCCGTTGTCATTGAAGCCGACTCCTGCAAATCGCAAAATCGGCTGCGGTTTTGCCAATTTTGGCCGAGCGCACGCTGCGGGCCTGATCAATAGTTTCGCAACAAATGGAAGCCTGCCAGCGGCGGCTCATTTAAGCTCAAAACTTTAGCAATATGATTCTAAATTCGGGTGAAAAAATTCACGTCGTTCATCGACGCATGTTTGACAAGGATACCCGCAAGCATTTCGTCGGTGAAGTGGAGGCTTACGAAAACGGCCTGGTCCGTGCGATTGGTCATGTTTTTGTGATTGAGAATCCGACGGAGAATATTTTCCGAAGAAAATCCGAATTGCGATCGCGTATAATCTCGATCAGTGCTGGGAACGTGTATGTCAATGTCCTTCCGGCTGCCGTGGACCTCGAGCAGATACATTACGAATGCAACGGTCGCGGGTTACGAATCACCGACGGAAGTGCATGGCATCTGGATCTTAAGGAATTTGGCTGGGCGTAAAGAAAAAGTAAATATGAGCACGATAACCGCATTGGAAACAATCGCTCCCAAAACCGGTGCAAGCCGCCCGATGTTCTCAGGAACAGGCTCAGGCAGTCCGCGCGACTTCCTGGACAACCGCTTCGTCTATGTCGTCCTTTCACCGCGCGCCGGAGGTTTAACCATCGGGATTAATTTAAATCCGGATAAAGCATGCAATTTCAATTGCGTTTACTGCGAAGTAAACCGAAATGAAGCGCCCCGAGAGTCGATTATCGACGCAGATATAATTGTCGCCGAGCTCAAGCGCACGCTCGAAACCGTCTTTTCCGGAGCCCTTCGGGAAAGGACAAACTATCGAACACTGCCGGCTGACTTGCTCAAACTGCGACATTTGGCTCTGAGTGGCGATGGCGAGCCGACCCTTTGCCCACAATTTTCAGAAATTGTGGAAAAAACGATTCACGTTCGTGCTTGCGGAAGATTCCCGTTCTTCAAACTCGTGCTCCTCACTAATGCGAGCGCATTGGATCGCAAGGAAGTGCTGAGCGGACTTCGACACTTCACTATACACGATGAAATTTGGGCGAAACTGGAGGCTGGGACTCAGGAGGCTATGGATCGTATTTATCAGGTCCACTTCCCTATCGAAACAATCCTGGCAAACATTCTTGCACTCGCGCGACAACGCCCCGTCATCATTCAAAGTCTTTTCCCGAGCATCGGCGGAACCGGCCCGTCGGCATCGGAAATCGACGCTTACGCTGCGCGCCTGAACGAACTAAAGGCCAACGGCGCGCAGATCCCGCTGGTGCAAATCTACTCCGCTTCGCGGCCCTCGGCACACCCGGAAAGCGGCCACCTGCCTCTGCGAACACTGAAAGAAATTGCAAGAAAGGTACGCGAAGTGACTGGACTAAAAGCTGAGGTTTTCTGACCGCCTGCGTCCGCTTAACCAGCACCGTTGCAAAACGATCATCATTTCGAAGGTTGGCAGTATTTGGCGAGTTCTTCCCAAATTACGCAAAGCAGGTTCAGTCAGGTTGGGTTACTCTAAATTCGAACCTCAAATTAGAATATGAAAGACACAATAAAAACCCCCAACGAAATCGATGACGATTCTATAGCGGTGAAAGCGATCGAGAAAGTCATCACGGAACATACCTTCCTTCGCGGTCTTAATCCAGAGCATCAGGCACTGTTGGCAGATAGCGCGATGCGAATGCACTTTAACTCTGGCCAGTATATTTTCTCCGAAGGGGATCCAGCCAACCGCTTCTATCTGATCGAAAGCGGAAAGGTTTCGCTTGAGTCGGGTCGTAAAGACGAAACGGCAGAATCCATCCAGATTCTCGGTCCGGGGGATGTGCTTGGGTGGTCATGGTTATTCCCCCCTTATTATTGGCACTTCGATGCGCGGGTTCTGGAACCAACTACAGCCATCTTTTTTTACGGGACTCGACTTCGCGAGCAATGCGAGGAGAACCATGAGCTTGGTTATGAATTAATGAAGCGTATGGCTGCAATTGTTATTGAGCGACTTCAGGCTTCTCGCAAGCAAGTGCTGGCAATACGAAAGCAGCCCCTTTCTCCGAAATAACACAGCCGTTCAGCGAAAATCCGACGGCTATTACAGGCCCCTTCAGCACAGGTTTTTCCCTTTCACTAGGGAAAATCTTTATACCCCCTACACAATCTCCCGTACGCAATTGCAGCATCGCTTCCAATATTCATCAAGGGCTTCTGCTCCTAAATTGGCCTCGTTAAGACAAAAAAGAATCGAGCCAGAAAGACTAGAATGATGAATGCCAACGGACAAATGATGGAGACGCTTACTCACTCCCAGATGTTTCACGACTATGAACGTGCTTATACCGAAGCCACCGGATTGCCGGTGGCGCTCCGATCCGTGGAAACATGGCAACTTCCGCTCCATGGCAGGCGCAACGAAAACCCCTGGTGCTCCATGATGTCAGAAAAAAGCCACACCTGTGCGGCATGTCTCCAGATGCAGGAGCAGCTCGCAAAATCCGCACACAATGAGGCCTGCACAATAACATGCACGTATGGCTTAACAGAAACGGCGGTTCCGATCAAATTGGGAACGGAAACGGTGGGTTACCTTCAAACCGGGCAAGTCATGCGCAAGAAGCCTACCGACGCGTCGTTTCGCCGCGCAGTCGAGGAAGGAAAAAAGCTTGGAGTGGAGCTCGATACGCCGAATGCGCGAACCGCCTATTTTGCGACGCCCGTGGTCTCACAAAAGAAAATGGATTCCATTGCTTTTCTCCTTTCCACCTTCGCAGATCATCTATCGATGAAGAGCAACCAAATCGCCGTGCAAACCGCCAATGCAGAAATCCCGGTGATTACGAACGCCAAAAAGTTTATCGAGGAGCATTATTCCGAACAACTGTCATTGGGGCAAGTGGCCCAGGCCGTGCATACCAGTGTTTTTTACTTCTGCAAATTGTTCAAAAAGGCCACAGGGATAAACTTTACCGAACATGTTTCCCGGGTCCGCACTGAAAAGGCGAAAAGCCTATTATTGAATCCGAACCTGCGGATCAGTGAAATCGCCTACGAGGTCGGATTTCAATCGCTTACCCATTTCAATCGCATTTTCAAAAAAATCGTAGGCGAATCCCCAACTGAATATCGGGGCCGTTTGCGCCTCACGGTATAAGCTCGGCCGTAGACGAACCGTTTGACTCGCAGTCGATCGGCCCTTCAGCTAACCTACTTGTAATGAAAGACCCGTCGCGAATGACGAAAGCAGCCTTGCTTGATGAGCTTCGGACACTTGAAGCGCAAAGCAAGACGCACCACCGCGCCGAACAGCGGATGCAGGCAACGCTCAACGAACTTCGTGATATTAAAGCCGCGCTCGACGCCCATTCCATCGTGGCGATCACCGACGCTGCCGGGGATATCACCTATGTTAACGACAAGTTCTGCCAGATTTCGAAATACGCTCGCGAAGAATTGCTCGGGCAAAACCATCGCATTATCAACTCAGGCTTTCATCCAAAGTCCTTTTTCACTGAATTGTGGAGCACAATCACACACGGCAAGGTCTGGCACGGAGAAATTAAGAATCGAGCCAAAGATGGGTCATTTTATTGGGTCGATACGACCATATTTCCGTTCCTCAACGAAAGGGGAAAGCCAGTTCAATATATTGCCATTCGAACCGACATAACTGCTGGAAAAGCTGATCGGGCGAGGCTGGCTCGTTATGCGGAGGAAGTAGCAGAGAAAAACAAAGAGTTGGAAACGGTGGTTTACGTGGCCTCACACGATTTGCGCTCGCCGTTGGTCAATGTTCAGGGCTTCAGCAACGAACTCGCACGCGCCTGCAATCGAGTCAAGACCTGCCTCACGGAGACACCAGGTGCGCTTGTCGACAAAAAGGAATTGATCACTCTGCTCTCCGAAGATGTGCCCGAAGCGCTGACCTTCATTCAAGCGGGCGTCGCGAAGATGGACAAATTGCTCGCTGGCTTTCTCAGGTTTTCACGCCTCGGCCGCGCGGCGCTTAACATCGAGCATCTGGACATGAATTCCGTGGTTAATGAAATCAAGCAGACGACTGATTTTCAATTCAAACAAAAGGGAACCAGACTGGAGATCGATGAGCTTCCACCATGCCATGGAGACGCAATACTAATTAGCCAGGTCTTCTCGAACCTTGTCGATAACGCTCTGAAATATCTCGATTCGACACGATCTGGCGAAATTCGGGTCGGTGGCCGCATGGAAGCTGGCCGTTCGATTTACTGGGTGGAGGATAACGGAATTGGGATCGCCCCTGAACATCAGTCTCGCGTTTTTGAGATTTTCCATCGCCTGGATCCCTCGGCAACCACTGGAGAAGGTCTCGGCCTAACGATCGCTCAAAAAATTCTCGAAAGACAGGACGGAAAAATCTGGATCAATTCGGAAGTTGGAAAGGGCAGTGTTTTCTTTGTTTCGCTGCCGGCAGCAATCCGGCCGTTCGAGTCGCCTCGGAAAAGTGCTCCCGCCGACAAGTTACGTGCAAAATCCAAATAATGATGTTAAAGCCTGCACGCATGACCCGGGAAGTGGTAATTCTAGTAGCTGATGATGATGCTGGCCACGCCCGGCTCATCGAAAAGAATCTGCAGCGCGTCGGCTTGCATAATTCGATGCTCCGATTTGAAAACGGTCAGGATATACTCGACTTTCTGTTTCATCGGAGCAAGGACCCTAAACGTGCGAACGACACGGCTTACATGCTCTTACTCGACATCCGCATGCCAAAAGTAGACGGAGTCGAGGTCCTGCGACAAATCAAGGCCGATCCCGAATTGCGAAAATTGCCCGTCATTATGCTCACCACGACCGACGACCCGCGCGAAGTCTCGCGATGTCATGCTTTGGGTTGCAGCAATTATATCGTCAAACCCGTGGACTATGAAAAGTTCTCGGAGGCAATCAAACAATTGGGTTTGTTTATAAGTCTCGTGCAAGTGCCTGAAATCAATGGGTAAGTTCTGTCGATCGGATCAATATGTCGACTCCCCACTCCGCCACAATTTTTATCGTGGATGACGATCAGGCGTTGCTTCGCTTGCTGCAAAAGACGCTCGAACGCGAAGGCTTTTCAACCGTAACCGCGAGTTCAGGTCAGGAAGCAATCGCATGGCTGGAGCAAAATACTGCCGGTCTGATGCTGCTGGATCTCAAACTCCACGATATCGAAGGAAAGGACCTGATCAATCGCGTCGCCGCCAAGGGTCGCTCCGTCCCGTTTGTAATCATTACCGGCCAGGGAGATGAGCGTGTCGCCGTCGATATGATGAAACGCGGCGCGCTCGACTACCTTGTCAAAGACGTGCAGTTCATCCAGTTCGTACCCACGGTCGTATGCCGCGCACTCGAAAAACTGGAAACTGAGAGGCGCCTGCGTGCCGCCCAGGCCGCATTGGAAGAAAGCAAAACACAGTTGCTGATGGTGAGCGAGCGCGAACAGCGGCATTTCGGCGCGGAACTTCACGACGGGCTCGGTCAACAGCTCACGGCGATCGAGCTTCGATGCCAATCCCTGAAACAGGATCTTCCCCCTTCCCGTCCGGATTTGGAAAAGGAAGTCTCACAGATTTGCCAATTCCTTCGCAACGCGATTTCTCAAACCCGGTCGCTCGCGCATGGCCTCGCGCCTCTAAGCCTCGACTCTCGCGGTTTAACAGATGCGTTAAACAGCCTCGCCCTGCGCATGAGCGGCAGCCGCAGGATTAAATGCTCATTTGATTCACCGTCCCCAATCGCATTGGATAACGAGTTGGTTGCCGGTCACCTATTTCGGATCGCACAGGAGTCGGTAAATAACGCAGTCAAACATTCTCTTGCGACCGAAATCACCATTCGGCTGGTTCGATCCGGCGGAAAACTGCAACTGAAAATTTCCGACAACGGCAAAGGATTGGCAAAAACGCCATCGTCATCCCAAGGAATTGGCCTGCAAATCATGAAGCACCGAACCAGTGTGATCGGGGGCGAACTGAATATTATCTCCAAACCCGGAGAAGGAGTTACGGTCACCTGCACTTTGCCTGCGACGAACTAAGCAGCGACTCGACAATCTCATGCAAAAAAAAAACGCAACGAAATCAATCGCACCCAAACGCCATAAGGTATTGGTGGTGGATGATCACCCGATGACCCGGGACGGTGTCGCTCACCTTATCAACAAACAACCCGAACTGGAAGTGTGCGCAGATGTAGGCAGCCCCGCCGAAGCCTTTGAAACAATCGCCAAATTGCGTCCGGACCTGGTCCTGACAGACATGACCATGCCAGGGCGCAGCGGCCTGGAATTCATAAAGGATCTTCTGGCGGCTCATCCGACGCTAGTAATTCTCGTTCTGTCGATGCACGATGAAGCGGTCTATGCGGAACGCGTGCTTCGTGCGGGTGCCCGGGGATATATTATGAAGGAAGCGGGGGGCGAGAACCTGCTCACCGCGATTCGCCGCGTGCTTGGCGGGCAAGTCTACCTGAGCGAGCAGATGGCCGCCAAAATTCTGGATAATCTTTCGGGCCAAAAACCGCGCGGTTCACACTCTCCGATCCAAAAGCTCAGTGACCGTGAGTTTGAGATATTCCAACTCATTGGACAGGGCAAAAGTACGCGTGACATCGCAAACGAACTTCACATCAGTCCTAAAACGGTGGATGTGCATCGAAGCCATATCAAGGAAAAGCTGAAATTGATCGATGCAACTTCGCTAATTCGTCACGCGGTGCGCTGGGTCGAGTCGCAGGAAGCTAAAGCTTAGCCGATCCAATTTCCAGTCAGTTCGAAACAACCAGTCCCCCAACCTGCCTTTACCTGGTGTAAGGATCTTCCTTACTGA
>JAQGOX010000314.1 GCA_028293365.1 Verrucomicrobiales bacterium
CGAGTTTTGTGGACGTGATTATTGGCGGAATGCAGCCCAACCTCGATAAACTGGTTGTAGCCGGAGACGATGCGGTAACGAGCGCACAGTTCGACGATTTCTATCTTGGCACTGGCGCTAACTCGACTGTCCCGGTGGTTTTGGGGCAAAACAGTGGGCCGCTTTCGGCGCTCGTGATTATTCGGGCCAATGGCCAGATCCAGATTACCTGGGCGTCCGGGACGCTCCAATCCGCTTCCGATATTACCGGACCCTGGTCGAATGTGACTGCGGCGACCTCTTCTCCTTACTCATTTACGCCGGGGAATTCCCAGCGGTTCTTTCGCGCGGCTCAATGATCTATACGATGAAAGATGATCGTTGCGGGCGCGGTCGAAACAGGTTTGAATTCCGGCCGAGCCAATAGATCATTTCTTTCACTATGTGCGGAATCGCAGCTTTTTTTTCCTCTCGTAACAACGTTTCCACTCACGCGCTGGAGCGCGCCACGGAATCTTTGCATCACCGCGGACCCGATAGTCGCGGTATCTGGCATTCCCAAGACCATCGTGTCGGGCTCGGTCACGCCCGGCTCAGTATTATTGACCTGACCACCGGTGACCAGCCGATCGCCAATGAGGATGAAACCATCCACCTGGTTGTTAACGGAGAATTCTATGACTTCGAGCGGCAGCGGCGCGAGCTCGAGCAGCGCGGCCACCGATTCCACAGTCGCTCTGACAGTGAGGTGGCGTTGCATCTGTATGAAGATTACGGCGCGCATTGCGTAACACATCTGCGCGGTGAATTTGCCTTTGTGCTTTGGGATGAAAAGAATCAGCTTCTCTTCGCCGCACGGGATCGATTCGGCATCAAGCCTCTGCATTACGCATTTCACGAGGGAACGCTCTACCTGGCATCCGAGGTTAAGGCGCTCTTTGCTGCCGGCGTTCCGGCTGCATGGGACCACGAGTATTTCCATCAACATGCCACTGGTCCGGCGATGCCCAACCGCACCCTGTTTAAGAACGTTCATCAGGTTCCTCCAGGCCACTATTTGATGGCCACGAAAGATGGTTTTCAATTACTGCGCTACTGGGAATTCGATTACACTCCGGCCGCGGAACTGGAGGCGACCAGCCGCGACGAACGTTCCTATGTGGAGGAGTTCGCCGCTGTTTTTGAAGAGGCGGTTCGATTGCGGATGCGTGCCGATGTGCCGGTCGGTTGCTATTTGAGCGGCGGTATCGATTCCTGTGCAGTCCTGGGATTTGCGGCGCGAAATTCCCAGACGCCCATTCAAGCCTTTACTCTAACGTTCGACCAGGCTGCCTACGACGAAGGAGAGGTTGCCCGCGAAATGGCCGCTCTTGCGGGGGCGAATTTTTATCCCATCCCCATCAAGCAATCCCATATTGCCGATCACTTTGCCGATGCGATCTGGCATTCCGAAACCCTCTGCAGCAATGGCCACGGTGTTTCGAAGTATCTCTTGAGCCGTGCGGTTCGCGATGCCGGCTATAAAGTGGTTTATACTGGCGAAGGCTCCGACGAAATTCTCGGTGGCTACGTTCATTTTCGTTCGGACATGCTCAGCCACAATACTCAGGGCCAGGATCCCGCCGAGGTGCAGCGCCTGCTCAAGCAGCTTGAGGCAGCCAACGCGGTCTCGCGCGGTTTGCTTTTGCCAGCGGGCAAAACCGGAGCGATGGAGAGCGTCGAGCGTGTGCTTGGATTTGTTCCGACCTGTCTCCGTGTTTTTGCGGCTACCGGTCATCAACGGATCGGGCTTTTTAGTGACGACTTCAAGGCGCGCAATGAAGGTCGTGATAGCGCGCGCCTGTTTCTGGATGGACTGGACGTTTCCGGTGTATTGGAGGGGCGTGATCCCTTGAATAAGTCGCTCTTTGTCTGGGCGAAGTCATTTCTCCCAACCTACATTCTGAACTTGCTGGGCGACCGCATGGAAATGGCGCATTCGATCGAAGGGAGGGTGCCGTTCCTGGATCACCGGGTTGTGGAATGCCTTTGCCGGGTTCCTGTGTCCTTAAAAATTCGTGGCTTAACCGAGAAGTACCTGCTTCGCGAAGCGGCCCGGCCGGTGATTACCGACACAGTTTATCGGCGTCAGAAGCATCCTTTCCTTTCACCGCCCGTCACCACCGCTCCCAGTGAGCGATTCCATCAAATGATGCAGGACACGTTGCGCGGCTCCTCTCTGACGTCGCTGCCGTTCTACAATCAGAAGAAAGTGGTGGCATTGCTCGATCAATTGCCGACCATGTCTGAAGCAGAAAGCGTTGGCTGGGATCCTGTTCTCACTTCGATTTTGAGCGCCTGCATTTTGCAGGAGCGGTTCGGGCTGAGTTCTGGCGACGGGGCAGGGGGATGAGCCGCGATTGATCCTGAAAACTTTGCTGTCGCTGAATTATCTGGCGATGATACAGTTCTGAATCTCGATCACCCCATGAAAATTCGAACTTTCCTCCACCTGGTCGCCACCGCCAATGTTCTGGCATCCGTGTTTGCCAGCGCCGCGCCATCTCCGGTTGCCGACACCACCCAACTTCCGCGCGCCATGCACACGGAAATGAAGGACCGTCCCAAAGTGACTGTCGGAGTGCATTCGGGAGATATGATGGGGGCGGACAATCGGGCGCTCCAGGCCGCTGTCGATTACGTCGCAAGCCTCGGAGGCGGCACGGTGGTAATTGGACCCGGCGAATATCTCATGCGCGATTCGCTGCACCTCCGAGCTCAGGTCACCGTCCGCGGAACTCCCGGACAGACAGTTTTGCGAAA
>JAQGOX010000334.1 GCA_028293365.1 Verrucomicrobiales bacterium
GCCCGGCCAGCCCATGGTGGCCGGGCGCTGGTTTTAAAGGATTTAGAGACGCGATCGAACTACTGTGGAGTCGCTTACGGCCGCGCCCGTGCGGCTTTTCTAAAGCGCCCACCCTTTTCGATATTGCCGATGAATAAAGTTATCCGCTTCGGGGCAATTGCTTGCCGCCATCTTTTCCGGGTCCCATTCCAATTTTTTGCCGGCGCGGAAAGCGACGTTCCCGAGATGGTTGGCTTCGGTAAGCCAGCCTGAGTATTCGAAATTGGCACTGGTCGGAGCCCCGGTTTTGCAGGCATTAATCCATTCCTGATGGTGGCCTGGGGATCGCCGAATCGTCTGGGCTGGCGGTTTGAATCCCGCGAATTCATGTTCCGGCAATAGCAGATGCTTATCGTAATCGGATAGCAGCATTCCTTTGCTGCCGATAAACAGGCAACCGCTATCCCACTTGGGAATTCCACCGGATCTCCAAATATCCGGTTTGTTTTCACCCTGATGCCAGATAAGTTGCACCGGCGGCATTTCCCCTCGCGCGCCATAAGAATAGGTCGCGCTCATGGAGGCGGGGGCGATCTCTGGATGCGGCGCTGGACCGGTGGCTTCTATTGTAAGCGGTGCGCGGAGTTTCAACGCCCAAAATGGCAGGTCATTCCAGTGGCTTCCAAGGTCACTCATCGTTCCATTGCCGAAATCCCACCAGCGATACCACTTGGGTCCAGGAAAATAAACCTGGTTAAAAGGACGTTCCGGCGCCGGGCCAAGCCAGAGGTCCCAATCCAGTCCCGCCGGTATTGGCTGCGATTCTTTAGGTCGTTCAACGGTCCAGACAATGTCGTGATGACGCCGTGCATCCTCTTCGCTCTGCCATCCCCATGCGCGCGAAACCCAGACATGTGCCTCGTTAACCGATCCGATCGCACCGCTTTGCACCAGCTCCACAACTTGTCGATAATTCTCAGTCGCATGAATCTGGATCCCCATTTGCGTGGCCAACTGCGTCTTTGCCGCAGCCTCCCGGATGCGCCGCGCTTCCCAAATGTTGTGTGTTAAAGGTTTTTCGCAGTAAACATGCTTTCCTTCCTGCAAGGCCAACATCGTCACAAAGGCGTGCGTATGTTCGCAAGTGCTGACGACTACGGCGTCGAAATCTGCGGAGTGCTCGAATACTTTTCTGAAGTCGCTGAATTTTTGCGCTTTGGGATATTTTTCGGCGGCGGCCTTTAGGTTATTCGCGTTTACATCGCATAGGGCGACGATGTTTTCCGAGGCAACCGATTGAAGATTGCTACCGCCTCGACCTCCGGCACCGATGATCGCGATGTTTAATTTTTCGGTTAGGTTTTTTCCTCGGAGAAATGCGGGGGCGGCCGCCAGTGTGCTACCGCCAACCAGTAAATGCCGACCAAATTGACGGCGTGTCATAACTTGTTTCTTCATGGGTATTGTATTTTAGGTCGACGCGAGTTTTTATTTTCCGCTTTCGATTAGATCGAAACGTCTGACGAACTCCGGAAGTGGCAGACCGCCGTCCTCAATGGTTGCCCAGCCTGTATAGCCGACATCATCGAGCGCCTTGCGCACGGCCGGCCAGTCGATGCTTCCATCGCGGGGATGAACGAAGCTCCCGCCGTGCCCATTCGGATTTAATTTGAAGTCCTTCACATGCAGTTTGGCAACGAGTGGGCCCAGTGTGCGGATCCAATCTTGAGGCGGCGCGTATTTCACGTGATTGCCGATATCAAAGTAGGCTTTCACCCAGGGATGATTGAACGATGCTACAAAGTTTTGAAAGAGATCAGGCTTGACCCACAAATTGTTCCAAACATTTTCCAGAGCGATAATTACCTTCAATTCCTCAGCGAGAGGAATGAGTTTTTGCACCGCCGCTCTCGAAGTATCCGTCGCTCGATTTTGCGCCCGGATATAGGCTTCGAAGCGACTGTTATCACCGGAAACCACTTTGGTTACGTGCCCTGTTTTCGGATCGAAAGTAATATCAAATTCCCAAGCTTCGGGCATTGGCATTCCGCCCACCCGGCAAGGAACAAGTAAAATATCGTCCGCGCCATACGCTTTGGCTGCTCGCAATGCTTTCCGCGTGCTTTCGAGCGAAGTCTCCACTTTGGCTGGGTCCTCATTATTGAATTCCATCCATCCTCGCAGGACGGAATGCACCCGGAGTCCCAGTTTCTCAGCAACGGCTTTTCCGCGTGCTGCTTCCTCTTCAGGGCAAATATGCGTTGTTTCAACGCCGTCAAATCCCGCTTCCTTTAACGGCAGAAGGGTGGCCTCCGTTACGGGACCGACGATCATGGCTTTGCGAATCCGCCCGCCAAATGGAACGCCATGGGTCGGCACTCCCGTGAGAAGACCAATCGAAGCTGAAGTGGCAGCGATATGTAGAAACCGGCGACGGCTGATTGACTGGGTCATCCCCGAATTGGGGACGAGTTGTGAGTTTGTGTCAAGTCCAACGGCGAAGGTGAGCGTCGGGCTTCAAGTCAGTACCAATCCACCTTCTCCTTCGAGTGTCGAAACGGCTTCTTCTTCACATTTGGCTTCAAAAGCTCGAACATGACGCACTCGCTTCTTTGCACGCCACATCAGACCAGCCGCGCAAAACGCTGCGCTGGTGAAACCACAAATCAATGCTGTTTTTGTACGAGTCATGTGCTTCCCTTTGTTTCGTTTTAGAACGTGTGACAATCAACCACGTTTTATTCAAACTGCCCAGAGAGGCAATTCCGGTTTGTGCAGAAGGGGTTTGCCTGAGAATAAACTTCCCAGGCCTACCGCACGCGTGGACCCGTGCTTGAGCGCTGGTTACTTACTATATGCTGCACCGTTCTCCGGCCTGGTCTCAGCGGTTTCGGACTGAAGCATCGGTTTCAACACTTTCCAAACGTTGTTGGCGACGATCGAGTGACCTTCAGGGTTGGGATGAATTTGGTCAGCCTGATTTAGATTGGGCCGGCCGCCGACATCTTCGAGGAGAAATGGAATTAGCACAGCCCCGTTTATTTTCGCCAGACCTGGAAATAATTCCGCGAACTGATTCACGTAGGATACGCCCAGGTTCGGCGGCATTTGCATTCCGGCTATTAGGATTTTGACGGCAGGGTACTTTTTCCGGGTTTGGTCGATAATCTGTTGCAAATTGGTTCGGGTAGTTTCCAGCGCGAGCCCGCGCAATCCATCATTCCCGCCAAGCTCCAAAAGTAGAATCGAAACGGGCTGTCGAAGCAACCACTGCAACCGGCGAACGCCTCCCGCAGAAGTATCTCCGCTGACCCCTGCGTTTACGATTTTATATGGAAGTCGGGCCTTCTCGATTTTTTCCTGCAATAAGGTGGGAAAAGCTTGAGAGGGATCAACGCCATACCCGGCTGATAGGCTATCGCCGAGGACTAGGACGGTTTTTGTGGTCTGATCGTTTGCTGCGGGAGCCGAGAGCGCAGGAAATAAGCAAGACCCTGCGAATGCAGCAAGCGCTAGGCCATAGCGTAAATGGTTTCGAAATGATTTCACTGTGAGAAGAAACATGAGCTATCTGAGATCGTCAAATTTCGCTTCTCCCTATCCTCCCGCGACAACGCGCACAATCTCCAATCGATCACCCGCATGAACCAGCCGGACGGGGAATTCCGAGGGTGCCACCGCGAGCTCATTATGTTCCACAACAACGCTTCGAGGTAGCAGCTCTTGTCGAAGCAAAAACTCTTCGATGCTGCATGGAAATTGACCGGCAATCTGCGAACCATTCGCGATAACGTAGGACTCGGACATGATTTGGAAAGTTATTGGGTTGCACCGGGCGGAGTCGGAGGCAAATCTGGCTGGCTGAATTGTCCGAGGACTTTTTGCAGTGCCTGTTGTTGCTGTTGTTCGACCGTTTGGATGGCCAACGCACGTTGTTCGGGTGTAAGTCGTTTATTGGCTGCAATCCGCTGCTTTTCCTGCTGCGTGAGTTGGTTGATGCGGTACATCGGCATCACTTTTTCCGGAGGGGCGCCGCTTTGTTCCACAGCAGTCTGAGCCTGTTGGAAAAGCGGATCCTGAGTCAGTTTATAACTGGAAAAGCGCTCCGGCCCAAGTGACTGTTCAACTGCGGCATCCCGGGACTTTTCAAGGTCGGCACGTTTTCGAATACTCGCTGGATCGTCGCTCGCATAAAGCGCGCTTATCTGTGAATCGATGTCGTCTCGTGCGCGAAAAATCGCTCGAAATTCATCCGGGCTTGCTTCGAATCCTTTCAGGTTCGCGCGCAGCGATGTGGCATTGGCAGAGTAGCGCAGCAGATACTCCTCGAATTGTGCGGGCGACAGAATTTTCGCCAGGTCCGATCTGGTGGCCAACCGCAGCTTCGCGACTTCCGCAGGGTCCAGCGGTTTGCCAGCCGCCTTTTGAACCTGCGCATACTCA
>JAQGOX010000353.1 GCA_028293365.1 Verrucomicrobiales bacterium
TCCTCAAGCAAAGCCTTCGAGTCGATTCCCAGAAAGGAAAGGATATGTTGATCCAGCGGGCAGTCGAAATGAAACTCGCCGTTTTTGTTAACGAGTGTCGCGCGGCCTTTATCGAGCATGCGTGGCAGCAGGGCGTAGCCTCCGAGTCGAGTGCGCGGACTGCGCGGCGGACGTTGTGTCAAATCAGGTGCAGGTATGTTTGCCATATCGTTTATTTATTTTTGTTTTGATTCTAAAATGTTTGATCTCAGCACATTAATGCGCTTTTGCAGAATCGAGCGCTGAATCGATCATCGCGGCCCGCTCACTCTCGATTTGCCAGCGCTGCTGCTGCAGATCATCGAGCGTGTTCAGCGGGTCGAAGTAGAGAAAGTACACGCCCGGCTTCACGCTCGGACTCGTGAAAACAGCGATCCCGGTTTCCCGATCATAATGTTCGAAGGAATGTCCGTCGCGCTTGCCGCCTCCTCCCATCGTGTCCACCACAAATGAAGGTGTATTAAACCCGGCCGTGTGACCGCGCACATGCTTCTCGATATTCAACCCTGCCTGCAGCGAAGTTCGCAGATCTTCAACCCCCGGGACCATGTCATGAAAATAAACATAATAGGGATGGATGTTGATATAGCTCAACCGCCGCACGAGTAATTGCATCGTTGCCGGGTTATCATTCACCCCACGTTGCAAAACGGTCTGGCAGCGCACCGTTATGCCTCGCTCGGTCATCCGCCCCATCGCCGTTTCGGTAATCCCAGTGATCTCGTTCGGATGATTAAAGTGCGTATGCACCACAACATCCTTGTGCAGCTTGCGCCCCAGTTCGACGACCCGTGTTAGTGCTCCGAGCCAGGCGTCGTCGGTGACAATCTTTTGTGGCATCACAGCCAGACCTTTCGTGGCATAGCGAATGCGCCGAATGTTCGGCATCTTCAAGAGTCGCTCGCCGATCAACTGTATGTGTTCGGCTTTCAGATTGTATGTATCACCGCCACTGATCACGATGTCCTCGAGCTCCGGCCGCGATTCGATGTAGGCGAACGCGTCGTCCCAGCGTTGCATCCGAGCCGACAGCTTAAACTTCTCCACGGTCTCAGTATCCCCGCCAATCGCATAGCTCCTGGTGCAGAAACGGCAATAAACCGGACACGAGTCAACCGGCAGAAAAAGTGCCTTGTCCGGATAACGGTGAGTCAATCCTGGCACAGGCGAATCTTTCCGCTCATGCAAAGAATCTAGCTTTAGCATTGGATGATCAGGAATTTGCATCGAAGCAACCGGCAAAAACTGCGTCCGAATCGGATCCTGGTAGGGAGCCTTCCAATTGATCAAACTGAGCAGGTACGGAGAAATACGAAGCGCCATGGGCGCATGTCGAATTCCTTCGGCCACATCCTCGTAAAAGGCTTCCGTCGCCAGATCGCCCAAAGTTTCGCGCAATTGCCGCACATTGGTAACTGATTGGCGTGTCTGAAATGTATGCGTATGAAACTCCGTCGCTGTGATCCCGGCGTAAGCCGGGATCACAGACCAGAAATCATCCCGTTTGAGATCACGATGCTCCGTAATATGCACAGGAGCAACGCGTGCCGTTTCCGAATGACCGAGTAACGGCGGTTCCAATAGTTCAAGTTCCATAGTTAAACAGACTTTTCGACATCAATTCCGGCTGACACTCGGTTTCCATTCTCCCGGTGTAACGGGCAACTGCAGCTTTTCCGTATGGCGAATAACAGTCAGCGGCGAGGTAACGCCTATTTCCGCAGCCACCAAACACCGTTGAAACTCGTCGATGCTGGTCACGAACTGATCCTTAAATGCGACTAAAATATCGCCTTCCTTCAGGCCAGCCTGCTGTGCCGGGCTCCCGGCTTCAATTCCAATAATAAGTACCCCTTCCGGGCCCGGGATCCGATGATAACGAGCCACTCGCGGATGAATTGGCACATTCTGGCCGGCGATGCCGATCCAGCTTCTCCGGATACGCCCCTCTTTAATGAGCCAGGCGGCCACGAATTCCGCGGTATTACTTGCCACCGCGAAACAGATACCCTGAGCAGGCAGGATGACTGCCGTATTCACCCCAATGACTTCGCCGCGCGAATTCACGAGCGGTCCTCCGGAATTTCCCGGATTCAATGCTGCGTCCGTTTGAATGATGCTGTCCATCAATCGCCCGGACTGCGCCCGCATCGATCGGCCCAGAGCACTGACTACTCCAGCAGTCACGGTTTGCTGAAACCCATAGGGGCTCCCAATTGCTACGGCGATCTGTCCGACTTGAACAGATTGCGAATCCCCCAGAGTCACATGAACTAGATTGGGCGCATTAATCCGCATCACGGCCAGGTCGGTGTCTGGATCGTCCCCGACAAGTGTAGCCGGAAACTTCCGACCGTCCGCCAGGGTCACTTCGAGTTTGTCAGCCGCATGAACGACGTGGCTGTTTGTCAGAATGAACCCGTCCGGTGCTATAATGAATCCGGAACCGCTTCCGCCCGATTCGCCTTCCTGCCGATTTGACCGACCTGAATGGCGCACCCGAATATTGACGACAGCCGGTTTAACTTTTTGCACCACCTTCGAAACCGTCATGGAATAACTATCGAGCAAGCCAGAGTCATTGACCGGCATTTCAACCGGAGCGCTCTCCAGCTCATTCTTGAAATCCTCAATATAGGCGGGCACGATTTCCACTTTCGGTCGTCCCTGGAATTGTTTCGGTATTTTCATAGCTCTCTTGATTGGTGTAACTCAGGGGGTTACAATTGTTTTCAAAGAATCTTACCGAAGATCCTTATTCGGCGCGGAGCAATACACATGCACCGATTTCAGGATTTTTGCCAGATTAGTCTTCGCCAATTCTTCCTGCAGCGCCGCTTCGGCTGAAGCAAAGACTTTTTCAAGTTCCGCTTGGATACAATGTCCTACTGGACACGCCTGGTTGGGTCGTTTCGAATGCGATGCGAATGGTTCATCCGTTTCGACAGCACGATAAATCTCAGCGAGGCTAATCTTGGTTGGTTCGCGACTCAGCCGGGATCCCGATCCCGCGCCTTTTCGCGTTTCGATGAATCCTGCGGTCTGCAGCAAAAGGAGCAATCTGCGAATGACCACCGGATTTGTGTTCACGCTCGCCGCGAGCCGTGATGAAGAGACTGCTTCGCCTTCTCGATAGGCGAGAACAGCCAGCACATGCACAGCTACTGCAAATCGACAACTCGTTCGCACGGATCTTATGTAACTCTACGCGTTACATTTGTCAAATAACGGCTTTTGTTTGGCTAAATCAAGAAAAAGACTCGATCTCCAGTCCCGCGGAGCACTACAAGTGTGAAATCGCCATGAATAATAAGTGTACCACCGGATTTTTCCTCTTTGCATTTGCGGTCCTTGCACGAGCCCAGACTGATTTCGTAAAAGTCGAAATCAAAGCGATTCACGTGGCAGAAAACATCTATATGCTGACCGGTTCCGGCGGCAATATAGGCGTTTCGGTCGGGTCCGATGGAATCTTAATTGTGGATGATCAATTTGCGCCACTCGCGGAGAAGATTGAAAACACTTTGAAATCTCTCAATCCCGGTAAGCTTAAATTCGTCCTGAATACCCATTACCACGGTGATCATACGGGAGGTAACGCTCACTTCGGACAGCAGGCGAGTATTATCGCGCATACGAATGTCCGTAAGCGAATGGGCGGCAAAGCGGCTGATTCCAAGCCGGAATTACCAGTAATCACGTTCGATGATTCGTTGTCAGTTTGGTTCAACGGAGAGGAAATCAAGCTCGTTCATGTGCCTCCCGCCCATACCGATTGCGACAGCATCGTCTATTTCACGAAAGCAAACGTAATCCATTTTGGTGACACCTTTTTCTCCGGTCGTTTTCCGAATATCGATCTTGGGGGAGGCGGCGACGTCCGAGGTTACATCCATAACGTGGAGGATGCGGTTAAAAAGACACCGGAAGATGCAAAACTGATCCCGGGACACGGCCCGTTAAGCACGATCAAGGAGCTTCGGGAATTTCGCAATATGCTTGTGGAGACCAGCAGGATTGTGGAGAAGGGAATAGCCGCCGGAAAAACGCTCGTACAGCTTAAAGCAGAAGGACTTCCCGAAAAGTGGAAAAGCTGGTCTGTTCCGACGATGACTACCGATCGGTGGCTGGAAATTCTTTACAACGGACTGAGGCCGAAATAAGCGACGATTCAATTGGGGAAGTATTGATTGAGGAACTTTCGGACGATTTGCAGACGCTCGTCGTCGTAAAACATTGCACCTCCGTGCCCGGCGCCATGCACTATCTCCAGTTGGACCGACGCTTTTGCTTTCTTGTACGCTCCAAATAGCTCAAGCGATTGATTGACCGGCATTTGCTCATCCTGGTCGCCGTGAAGCAGCAGCAGAGGCGGATCGTGTTGATCTACGTGATATACAGGGCTTGCCAGCCGGGCGAGTTCGGGTAGAGATTCTGGTTGGCCGCCAAGCAACAGGTCTAGCGCAGGAATTCGCACACTTAATCCATGGGGCGTGGATTGTTTGAGAATTGTGGTCAGGTTCGCTGCGCCATAAAAACTGATCACTCCCTGCACATCAGAGCTCTGGTTCCGACATTCGCCAACCTTGCCTTCGAGCTCCATCACTCCGTTGGATACGCCAACCAAAGCCGCTAAATGTCCTCCTGCAGAATCCCCGGCAACTACGATTTGGGCGGTTGCCAAATGCCATTCCTCTCCATGAGCGCGCAGAAAACGGATGGCTGCTTTGATATCATGAATTTGGGTGGGAAATTTTGCCTCCGTGGAGAGTCGATAATCCACGCTGCAAATGGCATAACCATCATCAAGCAGCTTTCCAAGAGGAATTCCGTTTTTTGAGCCTCCGCGCCAGGCGCCACCGTGGATCCAGACGATGAGTGGAGGGCGCGATTTTCTGTCGGGCAAATAGAGATCCGCCTCCAACGTTCTTTCGCCAATTTGGGCAAATTTAACATTACGAATTGCTGGGACTGTGCCTCCCTGGGCGGCGTCGCGGAGTGCGAAGCAGAGGAAAGAAAACAAGTGCCAAAGAATTAATCGTTTCATGGAAATTGGAATAAGCTCTCTGAGAAATAGCAGACGGTGTGGATATCTAATAGAATTGCTTTCCATTTCTGATTAGGTTCTTGACTTTCGGAGGCGATAAGCATATCACAGAGTCGTTACTGATTGGAGTTGAAAATTTCCCGCACTTAAAAAGGGGTCCTTTGTTTTTAATGGGTGAAGTCCGTGGGTAAGGTTTAGCGATGTCGACTCGGTCTTACAACCAGAATAAGTTTGATCTGGAAGCTCTGGAGCCTCGAGTGCTCCTTTCGGGCAGCCCACTTCCATTGGTCGCTCTTTCCGGGGGGGGCGATTCAGCAGATGTTCAGCACTCGGCTGAGCACGTTTCGGTGCCTGAAAACCAACCGCTTATTGGCGCAAATCCGGCCGCGTCTGTTGATGATATTTTTGGCGGTTTGGAGGGAACGAATTTGGAGAATGGCTCGCAGAATTCTTCCACGAATTCCGATCAGGAAAAGGCGCAATCGGCCGACGCTGGAACAGCTCAAAATTCCGAAGAAAAGCAAATTTCAACGACGGTCAAAACTGAGGTAAATCCGGAGCTCCAGTCCAGCGAAAATTCCTCGCTAAAATCTCCTTCGCAAAACGACCTGAATCCCGGTTCAGATTCGCCTGAAAATGGCGCAGCAATTTCGACGGCGCAGACACTGGTGGAGACGTTGAAATCGGCTAATGGGCCACCGGCGGAACAAGGGAGCCAGACGCATCTAACTCCTGATGCACCTTTGACTATTGATTCCTTGGTATTAGGTGAAAATGATAGTTTGTCTGGTACTGGGACGATTAGCGGTGGAGTGCTAAATAATGCCGGGACAGTAAGTCCAGGGAATTCTCCCGGTGTAGTGAATGTTAGTTCCTTTACCCAGGGGGCTAATGGATCGACGCTTATTGAAATTGGTGGAACCGTTGGTCCGGGTAATAATCCCAATGGTTGGGACCAGATAAACGCCTCTGGTGCAGCTACTTTAGGTGGTGGCATCACGCTTCAACTTTTCGGCGGTTACGTTCCAAATCTGGGTGATAGCTTTGAGATTCTTACCTGGGGAACAGTGACCGGCACGTTTTCCAATTGGCTGGGAACCTCGGGAATACCGGGACATCCTGACTGGTCATTCAAACCATCCTACACCGGTGATGCGACTCATGCGGGCCACCTGGTTGTTACGGTTGTAAGCACACCTCATTTGACAGGGCCAGTCGGTACTGCGATCGATGCCGGCCTGGGAGTTTTGGGGCAAGTCGGGAGCAAGCTTTCGGATGTCGGAGAATTCGTTGAACAGCTTCCATTTATCGGGTCTAAAATCGGTGATCTTGCTGACACTGGAGTTGCGATTACCAACGGCATCAAAAATCAACTTTCTGGCCTTCTTGCGGGAACCCCAAGTGTCGCGTCGGTAACGAACACAATTCAGAGTTGGAACGGCACAACTTTTGGTGGCTTTACTATTCTGGTAAAGGGAGTCCTCGCCAGCTATGGAACGCTCAGTTCGGACCCGGTTTCCTGGAAGGTGGATTTGGAGCTTTCTC
>JAQGOX010000379.1 GCA_028293365.1 Verrucomicrobiales bacterium
GAAACGGGCGGCGACTGCGTCCGCGCGTTATAATTGTTTGACCGATCTAATTGGCTGCAATTAGGATTTTGGAATGGGGTCCTTGGAGTCATCTGTAACCAGGCGCAAATTCAATGTTCAAGAGCTCGCCGATTTCGTCAGCAAATCGGTGGAGAATGCGCGCACGGTAGAAACGCCTTTTTACCACCTCGAATTCGATCAGGTATTTCCGCCCGAGTTGTATCCTTTGATGCTCGCGGCTTTGCCGATCCCTTCAGATTATCGACCCATGCACGGGCGCAGTCGCAAGAATGATATGGCAGACGGAACGCATACGCGGGTGAAAATGGACCTTTTTCCCGAATATATTCGGCATTTGCCACGGGAGAAAAAAGAGGTCTGGGATGTCGTGGGCGGAGCACTTTGTTCGCCTCAGGTGAAGTCGGCATTGCGACGGCGTTTAAGTTCTGCTTTAGAAAAACGCTTTGGAAGCGACTTCTCCAATGTCGGAATGTATCCGATCCCCATATTGACTCGCGATATTCCGGGGTACCGAATCAAGCCGCATACCGATACACACTGGAAAGGAATTACAGTCCAGCTCTATCTGCCCGCAGACGAGGCTCATACCAATATCGGAACCATTTTTCATGAAAAACTGCCCGATGGATCGATGCCAAAAACCCGGCAAATGCGATTTGCACCCAATACTGGATATGCCTTTGCGGTGGGGAACGATACCTGGCACTCAGCCGATCCAGTGGGGCCGGAAGTGAAAAGTCGCGATAGCATATTGCTGACTTACTTCGTTGATGCCGGACCGTTGAAGAAGTTTCGTAATCGGGGTAAACGGTTGGGCAATTTTATATTGAACGAATTCAGGAATATCGGAGCACGCCGCGCCTGATTAGGCGCGTTGTCCAGACCAATAATGTGGGCCAACCCGGATCAATCGGCTTCGTAGCGAAACATGAAGCGGCCTTCCGGGGCGACGTCGCCGCTCGAATAGAAATCCATAATGTTTCCCGGTTGCTGGATATTGTCGGCCCATTTGAAATCAATCGAAATCGGACCGGTCTTTAATCCGAGAGCTGAGCGAGGTATGCTCAACTGCATTTCGTTTCCGTTCAGGCGATAATCAATGACGTTCGCTTTTTTCCAGGTCCATCCGCCATTGTTTTGTTCAAGTAGAGTTTTTCCCTCGTGTAGGATCGTACGGTTTACTAGAAAGTCATAGCCTTCCCATGACTTGCCGCCAACGTTGTGTGTGCTTATCAATAGCCACATCCAATTGGACCCTTTGGAGGAGATGATCGGTTCGCGGGTTTTGACGTAGAAATAGATGTTTTTCCGGTCGCGCGCGACCCTGGTGGAAATTATATCGTTTCGTCCGGTGGCGTTAGTGTATGAAAGGCCGGCCACGCCCGTGGCCAATCGCGAAAGCGTATCATTCGAGGCGTCACGAAATTCCGGTTGAACATCTCCCCACTGCTCAAAGCCTTTGGATAAATGAATGGAAACAGGTGCGGAGGATTTCGGAATAGGAGGAACCCCTTTGTAACGCCGCACCCCGGATATTAATTGCCAATAATAATTGTCCCCGTGCCCGCCTTTCATTGGTTCGATATCGCGGCTGTACTCTTCATCATATTGATCGACGAAAATAATAGGACCGCGCGGATTCCCCCAGCGGCCAGCAATCCATTCGTTCCAGCCAGTGACCATGGCAAATGGAGGGTTGAGGGCGTAAACCCGTTTCCACTGTTCCTCCACGTTATATCCTCGAAGCACAGCTCCAGGGCTGCGATCCATTTTCCCGTCGTGGAAGCTGCGTCCCCGCGCGTTTCCTTCGCTCATGTTCGTGACCTTGCCATCGGCGGCTCGAAGATTTTGCGCGACCGAAACGTTTACCTGTTCGGGCTTCGCCGGATCATCGACAAAACCGTAAGGCTGGGGGTATGTGGCTTCCCAATGCCAGGCATAGGGTGTGTTTGTCAAAGTGAAAGGCCAGTGAGCGGCGCGTAGTGTGAAGAAGTTTTTCAATTCCGGTTGGGCGGCTTCCGGGTCGCAAAGCATGAGCGGCTTTCCTTGCCAGTAAAACCAGAGTTCTTTGTAGAGCGCCGGTTCATACAAATCATGGAATATTTTTCCGGCAGTTTTTCCGGCTTCGGTGTTGACCATGAAAGCAATTTGGGGCGTCCGCCCCCCTTCCTGGCGAACCTTTTGGAACACCTGGCACAACTTCAAATAGGTGTCGCGATAAGTCGCCGCATTGGTGGTGTCGAAAATGAGTGTGTCGATACCGGCATCGGCCAGCAATTGCGCATGCCTTCGGAGAACCCATTCGTCGCTGCTGGCATAATAGCCGTAGAGGGGCTCGGCCCAGTAATGATACATTCCAATCGGGCCCCAAAGAGGCGATTCTGGCTTTCGCAACGCATCGGCATCACGTGCAAGGATTTTGGCAATATCATAAGGTCCGCCCGTCGGGCTGGCGCCGTTTTGTTGATCGTGCCAGAGAAAGTAGAACATGCCGGTGAATCGGTCCGCCTTCGGTCCTCCGACTTCGTCAAACGTCGGCAGCTTGCGGCCTAGTGCATCCATTGCAGGCCAGGGAACTCCGGGGTTTCCGGAAAACGCCTTCCCACGGGTCAAGTCAGACGCAATCGAACGATGGGCGATTTGTAGTAGACAAATTATAAGGACGGACCGGATGATTTTCGGAAAAAGCGGCATCCCTTATCGAAGACGAATCAAGGTTCGTCGTGAAGTGTGAAGTGCGGCCCTTCGCCGTTTATTTTTGAGGCGTTAGAAAAAAAATGGAAAAAGAGTTGACCGGTCGGTTAACTTTTGGAATATTCACTCTATGTCGAAACCTGGCGTAACAAAGGACAAGCTGCTTCAAGTGGCTTTTGACCTTATTTGGAATAGTAGTTACGGCTCGGTAAGCGTCGGTGATATCTGTGAGCGAGCTGGCGTCAACAAAGGCAGCTTTTATCATTTTTTTGAGTCGAAAGCCGATCTCGCCGTGGAGGCATATGCTGAGCACTGGAAAGAACAGCGACCTATATGGGATCGCCTCTTTTCCTCTCAGGTTCCACCTTTGGAACGGTTGGAGAACTGGTGTGCCTATGTCTATGAGGGGCAAAAGGAAAAAGCGCTAAAATACGGGCATGTTTGCGGCTGTCCCTATGCCAGTGTGGGGTCGGAGATAGCTACGCAAGACGAAAAAATTCGCTGCAAGACCGAAGAGTTGGCTCAATGTGGACGGAAGTATGTCGAGACAGCGATCGCGGACGCGATTCGGGCCGGATTGGTTACGACTGCGGATCCGGTGCAGGCCGCTCAAAGAGTTTATTACGCCTGCGTCGGTATGTTGGTCGAGGCGAAGGTGCAGAATAATTCGGAAATCCTTCGAGACCTTGCGCCGACGGTGATGCAAATCATCGGTAAAAAGTCTCCTTCCGTTGGAGAATAACCCATTCAAAACCTCCAATGGAACTAAAAGCCCATTTACAGATTTGACCGGTCAATTCACTTTAAACATAACGAATATGAAAATAAGAACAGGGCGTTTTTTGAATTTCAAGCCTCAGGGGAAAATCCACTTTTTTGCTTTCCTGGCTGCTGCTGGTGGAATCTTTTTCTCGGTGGGATGCAAGCCGAACGCTAAACCGCAAACGCCTCCTCCGCCTGCCGTAACCGTCGCAACGGTTGATGAGAAAGAGCTCGTGGAATGGAGCGAGTTCACCGGCCGGGCTGAGCCCGTCGAAGCGGTTGAAGTGCGGCCGCGTGTTTCGGGGTACATCCAGGAGGTGCGTTTCCAATCAGGGCAATTGGTGAAAAAAGGGGATGTGCTTTTTCTGATCGATCCGAGATGGCACCAGGCTGAGTTCGATCGTCGCAATGCGGAAGCTGAGCGCGCCCGCCTCCAGGTGGAAACCGCCCGAAAAGAAGCGGGCCGCACCGCGCAGCTTCTCGCCAACAAAGCAGTCTCTGCGGAAGAAGCAGATGCGAGATTGTCAAAATTCGATGAGGCCAAGGCCGCCTTGCTCGCAAGTGAGGCCACCCGTGATTCCGTTAAACTCGATCTCGAGTATACTCAGGTCCGTGCGCCGATTGATGGGCGTGTCAGCCGCGCGATGTTAACACAGGGTAATTACGTCAGCGGTGTCGCCGGAAATACGAGCCTCCTCACAACCATCGTTTCCGTGGATCCGGTTTACGTTTATGCCGACGTCGATGAAGATACCTTGTTAAAGTTCAATTCCCTTTCTCAGTCGAAAAAGCTCGAAACGAACGGCGACGGGAAAACGCCCGTCGAATTGCAGCTCGCCGATGAACAGGGATTTCCACACCGGGGCCATATTGAATCGTTCGATAATCATCTCGATCCCAACACCGGCAGCATACTTTTGCGTGCAGTCTTTCCGAATACTGATGGACGCATTGTCCCAGGTCTGTTCGCGCGAATCCGCGTTCCTTTGAGCGATCGGCATACAGCAATCCTGGTCTCAGAAAAGGCCATCGGCACGGATCAGGCACAAAAGTACGTGCTCACGCTCACTCCGACAAACACAGTCGCCTACCAATCTGTGAAACTCGGTCCTGTCATTAATGGGAAGCGAATCGTCCGGTCCGGCCTTCAGGCAGGGCAAAAAATTGTGGTCAATGGCCTGCAACGGGTTGGTCCGGGGATGCCAGTGACTCCTCAGCTCGAAACCGAAGCAAACGAAGTTTCAAAGGTTGCCGTTCGTTAAATTCGGCTGGAGCCGGGGGATCAGCCCTGGCTCTGCCGATTGTGAATCAAAGGATTTATGAATTTTTCCCATTTCTTTATCCGTCGTCCGATTTTTGCCGGAGTTCTTTCGGTGATCGTATTCCTCGTCGGATTGCTCGCGATGTGGCGTTTGCCCATCAGCGAATATCCGGAAGTAGTGCCGCCCACTATCGTGGTGCGCGCGGCCTATCCCGGAGCCAACCCGAAAACGATCGCGGAAACGGTTGCTTCCCCGCTCGAACAGGCCGTCAACGGTGTTGAAAACTCGCTCTACATGTTTTCGCAAGCCACCGGCGACGGCGTCATGACGCTTACGGTGACTTTCAATTTGGGGACCGATGTCGATAAAGCGCAGGTCCAGGTCCAAAACCGGGTTTCGCAAGCGCTGCCCAAGTTGCCTGAAGAGGTCCGCCGCCTTGGGGTTACCACGACCAAGCAGTCACCCGACCTTACAATGGTGGTTCATTTATTCTCACCGAACGACCGTTACGACGAAGTTTACATCCGCAATTATGCGACGCTCCAGGTTAAGGATGTCCTGGCCCGCATTCCCGGGGCGGGGGATGTTGAGGTTTTTGGGTCAGGAGACTATGCCATGCGGATCTGGCTCAATCCCGATAAAGTGGCGGCCAGAAATTTAACAGCGAGCGATATCGTCAGTTCAATTCGAGAGCAGAATGTGCAGGTCGCGGCCGGTGCAATCGGGCAGCAGCCGGTCGGTTCCCCGGTTAACTTCGAGCTGCAGATCAACGCCCGCGGACGTTTGATTTCTGCCGAAGAGTTTGGCGAGATTATCGTGAAGACAGGTCCCAACGGTGAGAAGACGCTGCTTAAGGATGTCGCTCGCATCGAGCTAAGCGCGGGGAGCTATGCTTTGCGTTCCTTGTTGAATAACAAAACGGCCGTGGCTCTGCCGATTTTCCAAACTCCCGGAGCCAATGCACTTCAGCTTTCCGCGAATGTGCGCGCCAAAATGGAGGAGTTGAAAACCAAATTTCCCGTTGGACTCGACTATTCCGTGGTTTACGATCCGACGGTTTTCGTCAGGCATTCGATTGAAGCCGTGGTGCATACGTTGCTCGAGGCTATTTTGCTCGTCGTCATTGTAGTGATTATCTTTTTGCAGACCTGGCGAGCTTCCATCATTCCTTTGGCGGCGGTGCCCGTCTCCCTGGTGGGGACATTCGCGGTGATGCTCGGCCTCGGTTTTTCCATCAACAACCTTTCTCTGTTCGGGCTGGTTCTGGCGATCGGGATCGTCGTCGATGACGCGATCGTCGTTGTTGAAAACGTTGAGCGCAATATCGCCCTGGGATTTGCGCCCGCTGAGGCGGCGCGGCGCGCCATGACCGAGGTGACCAGCCCAATTATCGCGACGGCTCTTGTTTTGTGCGCGGTATTCGTTCCGACTGCTTTCATCAGCGGTCTAACCGGTCAATTTTACAAGCAATTTGCCATTACGATCGCGATCTCAACCGTCATATCCGCCTTCAACTCGCTGACGCTCTCACCGGCATTATGCGCGGTTTTGCTCAAAGATCATAACGCTCCGAAGGATTGGTTCTCGCGCCTGATGGAAACACTACTCGGATGGTTTTTCCGTCCTTTCAATCGGGTATTCGCATGGGCTGGTAATAAATATTCCAAAGGTGTCGCAACGGTGCTCCGCAAAAGTGTCGTCGCACTCATCATTTATGCCTGCCTGGTTGCCTTTACCGGATGGGGCTTCAACAAGGTTCCCACAGGCTTTATCCCGACTTCAGATAAACAGTATCTCGTGGCCTTCGCTCAGCTTCCCGACGCGGCTTCGCTGGATCGTACGGATGCTATCATTCGACGCATGTCAGAAATCGGGCTCAAGCAACCCGGTGTGGAGAGCGCGGTCGCTTTTCCAGGATTGAGTATCAGCGGGTTCAGCGTGGCTCCAAACGCCGGCATCGTATTCTTCTGTTTAAAACCGTTCGAAGAAAGGCAGGGTGCGAATCTAAGCGGCGGGGCGATCGCCGGGGCTTTGAATCAGCAGTTCAGTTCGATTCAGGATGCATTCATTCTGGCGGTTCCACCACCTCCTGTGCAGGGCCTCGGAACCATCGGAGGATTCAAACTCTATATTGAAGATCGGGCCGACCTCGGTTACGACGCCCTCTTTCAAAACGTTCAGGAAATCATGGGCAAGGCTGCGCAAACACCAGGTCTTGCCGGTGTTTTCTCCACCTTTACCGTGAATGTTCCGCAGCTCGACGCAGATATCGACCGCGTAAAAGCGAAGCAGCAAGGGGTCCCGCTGCAAAATCTGTTCGACACGATGCAAATCTATCTCGGTTCCTTGTATGTAAATGACTTCAATCGATTCGGACGCACTTACCAGGTCATTGCCCAGGCTGATTCCGGCTTTAGGGACCGGCCGGAAAGCATCACCAGGCTCAAAACTCGCAACGACAAAGGTCAGATGGTTCCTCTCGGTACCTTGGTAAAGGTAACTGAGACGCATGGTCCGGATCGGGCGATGCGATATAACGGCTATCCCGCGGCGGAACTTAATGGTGGTCCCGCCCCCGGATTCAGCACCGGACAGGCCGAAGCGATTCTCACGAAGCTGACCAGCGATACCCTCCCGAAGGGCGCCTCGTTTGAATGGACGGAACTGACCTATCAACGAATCCTCGCGGGTGACTCGGCTATCTATGTTTATCCGCTCTGCCTGCTTTTAGTGTTCCTGGTGCTGGCGGCGCAGTACGAGAGTCTTCGCTTGCCTTTGGCAATTATTCTGATCGTCCCCATGTGTTTGCTCTTCGCGATCACTGGGGTCTGGCTCACGGGTGGAGATAACAATATCTTCACGCAAATCGGGCTGATTGTGCTGGTTGGGCTTGCCTGCAAAAACGCCATCCTGATCGTGGAGTTCGCCAAACATAAACAAGACGAAGGTATGTCGCCTTTTGACGCGGCGATTGAAGCCAGCCGGTTGCGGCTCCGGCCGATTCTAATGACCTCGATTGCGTTTATCGCCGGTGTTTTTCCCCTGGTGATCGCGCACGGAGCCGGTGCCGAAATGCGGCGTGCGATGGGCATCGCCGTTTTCTCCGGCATGATCGGTGTTACTCTCTTCGGTCTATTCCTGACACCCGTATTTTATACGGTCCTGATGAAACTTGGATGGAAGAAGCATCCCTCCCCCGCGCCCTCGACTCATGGGCCGAGTCTTGGATCGGCTGGTGCGGCGGCTGGCGTTGCGATCATCGCCTTGCTTTTACTTCCCGTGACACTCGAAGCTGGCCCTCTCACTGTTGGGCCTGATTATCGGAAGCCGACCAATGCAGTCCCGGCTCAGTTTCGCGATGTCGGCGCCAGTTCGTGGAAAATGGGAGCTCCCGCAGATTCATTCGCCAAAGGTAAGTGGTGGGAGGTTTTTGAAGACACCACCTTAAACGATTTGGAAGAGGCCGCCACCAGCCACAATCAGTCCATAAAAGCGGCTTTGGCGCGCGTGGACCAGGCGCGCGCATCGGCCCGGGTTTCTCGGAGCCAGTTGTTTCCCAATCTCAATTTCGATCCGAACCTGGTACGGCAAAAATATTCTCCCAATCAGGTTCCCAACTTCGGAGACGTTACGGCGAATACTTACACGGTGCCGCTCGATCTAAGCTATGAAATTGACCTGTGGGGGCGGGTGCGCCGGGGTTTCGAAGGGGCTCGCGCTGATGCTCAGGCTGGCGCAGCCGATTTTTTTACGGCATTGCTCAGCGTGCAATCGGAGGTCGCGCAAAACTACTTCACGTTGCGGAGCACCGACAATCAGCGTGGCATCGTGCGAGACACCTTGAAACTTCGACAGGAAGCTTATGATGTCATCAAATCCCGTGCTGACGCCGGTACTGGGAATGAACTGGATGTAGCTCGCGCGAGGACCGAACTGATCACGACTGAATCAGAATTGCTTGGCCTGGAGCGCAGCCGCAGTCAGTTGGAAAATGCGATCGCGGTGCTCACTGGGCGGCTCGCCCCTGAGTTCACCTTGGTCGATACGGGACATTATCATCCGGCTGTTCCCGAAGTGCCTGCGGGGCTGCCCGCCGAGTTGCTTGAACGTCGTCCTGATGTGGCTTCGGCAGAACGGCAACTCGCTGCGGCGAATGCGCGAATCGGCGTGGCAAAAGCCGCCTTTTTCCCCTCGCTGCGCTTGACCGCTTCGGGCGGCTATGTCAGCGGCGAACTCGACACTCTTTTCAATTGGGATAGTCACGTCTGGTCCATAGGCCCCAGTCTCTCGCTTCCTATTTTTGCCGGTGGCAGAAACCGGGCTGGCCTCGCCCGGGCACGGGCTGTTTATGACGAAGCAATCGCCCATTATCGACAGGATGTACTCGTCGCTTTTGCGGAAGTGCAGGAAAACCTGTCGGGCCTAAAATTCCTCGCGGACCAATCGACCGTAACTGAGCGGGCTACAGCTTCGGCTGTCGAAGCCGCCCGTCTTGCGCGGGTTCGATACGATGCGGGGATTGTGAGCTACCTTGATGTTGTGGAAGCCGAGCGGACCGCACTGCAGGTTCGGCGCGAATCGGCCCGGGTTCAAGGCCAGCGCCGCATTGCAACCGTGCAATTGGTCAAGGCATTGGGGGGAGGCTGGGACAGCCGCATCTTGCTGGCGGGAAATCCTGCCGGAAAATCGCGGCCCTCTCAGCGTTGAGTCACCGAATTAAAGTGAAAGATCGCCCGCCCAGGCACGATCCTCTTCCGACAACGCCGCTTTAGTTCATTATTTTGGGCGGTTCATACTTCAGAGATTGCTTTGAGAACCTGATTCAGTTTGACTTGAGCCATGAATCAATCCGGGCTATTAGGCCCCATCGCTGAGGGATGAGCACAACCGGCGCGCCTTCGCTTCGACCTAAAACCTTGCCGGCGTCACCGGTGCTGCGCGAGCGCGATGAGAGACTGGAGTCGCTGAAGTTTCTCATGGGCAAGCTGGTTCACGACTTTAACAACTTTCTGGTTCCTCTCCTTGGTTATGTTGGCCTTCTGAAAGAAGACCTTGCTCCCGGCAGTAACGGGCTAACCTATGCTGAGGCGATGGAGAATGCCGCGCGCAAAACAGAAGGTTACCTGGATGTAATGCTCCTGGCGGCCCGTCCCTACCGGCACTTCCATCCGAAACCAACCGATTTTAAGAAGTTGCTGGAATCTGCCATACTTGAGTGGAAATCCTCGTTGCCTGGTGGTGCCGCGATAGAAATTCGCGAGCACATCTCGCCTTGCCACATAACGTTGGACGAGTTGCAATGGACCAAGGTCTTTGTGCAATTGCTTGGCAACGCTCGTTTCGCGCTGGCATGTGGAGGCATTCTGGAAATCGGTCTCGAACCGCAGACTCTTTCGTCGGCGGAAATGCTCGACCTCAATATCACTGAGCCTGGTGTATTTCGGCTCACCCTGCGCGATTCCGGGTTCGGAATGTCGGCGGCGGTCCTGAATCGAGCCTGCGAACCATTCTTTACCACCCGCATTGGATCGACGGCCACAGGGCTCGGTCTGACGCTCGTTCATAGCGTCGTGCAGCTTCATGGCGGGCAGTTGGCGATCGACAGCATCGAAAATATAGGCACCACTGTAACGATCTGGATACCGGAGTCATTTGCCCGCCTGGCCGCCTCCGCAGCCGAAGGGCAACGAAAAGCCGCGTTATTGAGACCGCAGCAAAATTCGGTTCGATCAAAAATACTTCTCGTTGAGAACGATCTGCTGCTGCGCGAGGTTTTAAAACCTTGTTTGCAGCAGACGAACCGTGACGTGTTTTTGGCCTCGGACGGAGAGGAAGCTCTGCGGATTTTCCGGCGGTTTCCGCAGGATTGGGCGTTGGTTGTCAGCGGTGCGGATTTGCCCAGGCTGAACGGATGGGATTTGTGCAGGAGTCTGCGAACAGAGGATGCCGGATTGGGTGTAATTCTAGTCGCACCTTCTGCAAATCTGCCGGCCGAGGCTGCGACCTCGGAACCGAACCAGCGACCTTCAATCGTGCTGACGAAACCATTTGCCCTGAAGCATTTTAAAGAAGCGATTCAATCGCTGATCGCGGCAAAACCCTGATCCCTGTGATTGGGCAAGCGCCTTCCGGGCTTTCAGCCGGGCAATGCCCGCCTAAAACAAAACCCCAGGGTGCTTGCGCAAACCTGGGGCTAATTGACAAAAACCAACCTTAAGCCACTGGCGGTGTCGCGGCGACCACTGGCGTCGCGTCAAGATCTTCGCTTTCCAAAAAGCC
>JAQGOX010000458.1 GCA_028293365.1 Verrucomicrobiales bacterium
TTATGTGAATCATGCTCATCCCAGCACAAATGCGCCGCAAGCAACGATGGCACGTGTTAAGGAGGTAACCCACGATCAGAATCCGGAGGTTGTGTTCGATCTCGCGGTGTTCGACTATTCGAATCTCGATTCGAACTATCTCGGGGCCTGGGATTACCGGAGCCGCCGGGTTCCAGATCTGTACGGCCATCCCGCCCTTCCAGTTACTGATTTGAACGTCACTTTCAACGGGGGTTTCGCCGACTTGGAATTCTCCGGCGATCCTGCCAGAACCTATACTATCGAATTCTCCACCGATTTTGAGAATTGGACCGACCTTGGAACGGCGGAGCTGGGAGAGGAGGATACATATAATTTTGAGGATTTGACCGGTCAGGAAAATTCCAACCGGTTTTATCGAGTGGTTACCAAGTGAAGTAACGCAGGCGGCAGAATTCGATTACGGGCGAAACGCAGATCAAAATTGGGAAGGTGTACTTACAGTAGGAACAACAAGACGAAACTCATAAACTAAGGGAACGAGGAATAAATGAAACCGATCTTGAGGCAGGAGTTTTCCCGGCCGGTTGGCAACAGACGATACGGCAGACTGCCAGTAACTGTTACGGGGAATTGATCGGGATTGCAAAGTGAGATCGTTATGATCAAAGTTTGCCGAATCACCGGAGACTATTATGCAACCAGATTTTTCTTCTGTTCCGCGCAGGAAATTCCTCCGGCAAAGCGGTTTGGCCGCGGCCGGACTCGCAATTTATGGAGGGCTCCGCACGAAAGGCGCCGCTACGAGCCCCAATGAAACGATGCGTGTAGCAGTTATGGGACTGAATCGTGGGTTGGATCATGTCAACGCGCTGATCGGGATCAAGAATGTCGAGGTCGCAATGCTCTGCGACATTGACGATCTTCGACTCGCACGCGCATTGAAAGTAATGGACGAAAGGCAGGCGCGCAAACCGCAGTCGAACAAAGATATTCGCAAGGTACTCGATGATAGTTCGCTGGATGCGCTTTTCATCGCGGCTCCGAATCATTGGCATGCGCCCGCCGCGATCATGGCCTGCAATGCTGGCAAGCATGTCTATGTCGAAAAGCCCTGCAGCCATAACCCGTGGGAAAACGAGATGATCGTTGCTGCGGCGCGGAAGCATAAGCGTGTCGTGCAGATGGGCAATCAGCGCCGGAGCTGGCCGGGAGAGATTGAAGCAATGCAAATGCTTCGCTCCGGAATGATCGGCAAATTAAAATTTGCGCGGTGTTGGTATAACAATTCGCGTCCCAGCATAGGGCGCGGCAAGCATGTGCCCGTCCCGTCAAATCTGGATTACTCGCTGTGGCAAGGTCCCGCGCCCGAGCGGCCTTATGTTGATAATCTCATTCACTACAATTGGCATTGGCGGTGGCATTGGGGCAACGCCGAATTAGGGAACAACGGGATTCACGCACTGGATGTGGCGCGATGGGGACTGGGGGTTGATTATCCCAAAACGGTCACCTGCAACGGAGGACGTTACGAATTTGACGATGACCAGGAGACGCCCGATACGACCATTGCTACATACGATTTCGGCTCGGTTGGAATTATGTGGGATGGAAGCAGTTGTCATCCCCGAACGCACGAAAAACTTCCATTCGTGACGTTCTACGGCGATCAAGGTTCGATGGAAACTGATGGAGGGGGATATAAAATCTTTGATCTAAAAGGATTCCAAACGGGCGGAGGAAAAGGCGACGGAGGGGATCGTGTGCATATCGAGAACTTTCTCGATTCAGTCCGCAATGGCAAAACTCCGAATTCAGAAATCGCCGAAGGAGCGAAAAGCACGCTTTTAATTCATCTCGGGAATATTGCTTACCGTACGGGACGCATGCTCAACGTCGACGCGAGTTCGGGTCGCCTGGTCGATGACAAGGAAGGCCAGGCTTTCTGGAAACGGGATTACCGAAAGGGCTGGGAGCCTAAGGTTTAGCTTTCTCCTATTTCGGCGGGAAGAGGAATTCTAAAGGACGGTGCGCTCGAATGCGCCAGTAGAATTCGTTGTGCTGGCTGGTTTGCGCTTCTTTAATTTTGCCGCCATCCAAACCATACGGTTTCAACTCCTCCTCCGTAAGCGGCTTGGCATCGACAAAGTGGAGCAGGTTTTTGCCGGGCCTCCAGCCGATGCCGATGAGAGCATTGGCGACGGAAGTGGTGTCCTCCTCTCCGTCGTCACCGCCGGAATAATCAATCACTCCACTATCCAGATATATGCGAATTTTTTTCGGTGCCCCTTCGTGTTTTTGCAGGCGGCGCAGGAAGCTCTTCCGTTCGACTTGAAATGCTCCGGAGAGAGAAGCGATTTCGCCGAAGACTTCCGGGTATTCCCAACCAAGGGCAAGGCTGCAAATACCACCCATGGAAGAGCCCATCGTCGCCGTGCTGGCAGATCCGCGCACAGTCCGGTATTCACTGTCGATCTTTGGCTTTAATTCAGTGATTAAAAAGCGTGCGTAGCGTCCGAAAGGTGAATCGTCAATTTGTTTTGCTTTAGTGCGGCTGATCGATTTGGGTGCAGCACCCGGGCCGCGGTATTCGCGATAGCGTGATTCCGAACAATCAACGGCGACTATGATGATCGGTCGAATTCGACCAGAATGGATTAAGTGGTCGGCGGTAGTATCGAGTTGCCAATTGCCCCACCCAAAGGCGGCATGAGGGCCGGCAGTACTGAATGCGTTCTGGCCGTCGTGAACGTAGAGCACAGGGTAGCGTTTTCGCGGTGAAGATTCGTAATCGGGCGGCAGATAAATGCGCACCATCCGCTGGGTGCCCAACGCTGGCGAGAAGACCTCGCCTTCGAAAACAATGCGGCCGTGAGCATTCATACCGGCGCAGACTCTAAGAAGAGCAGACATGAA
>JAQGOX010000486.1 GCA_028293365.1 Verrucomicrobiales bacterium
TGGCGGGGCGTCATTCATCATTACTCAAAGTACCTGCCAGTCAGCGCTTCCACGCCGATTATTTCGCTAAGCGAAGGAAACACGCCATTGATTGAAGTTCCGAATTTGGTCGAGGCGATCGGAGGCGAATTTCACCTCTGGATCAAGTACGAGGCCATGAACCCGACCTGTTCCTTCAAGGATCGCGGAATGACCATGGCTATTTCCAAGGCCAAGGAACGAGGTGCCGAGATTGTAATTTGCGCGAGCACCGGGAACACTTCCGCCTCCGCGGCAGCCTATGCCGCGCGTGCCAAAATGAAGTGCGTCGTTCTGTTGCCGAACGGAAAAATCGCGCTCGGCAAGCTGGCTCAGGCGTTGATGTATGGGGCGATGACGATTGCAATCGAAGGCAACTTCGACGAGGCCTTGCGCATCGTGCGCGAGTTGGGTGAAACCGGCAAAGTCGAAGTAGTCAACAGCATCAACCCGGTGCGAATCGAAGGGCAAAAAACCGCCGCATTCGAGATCTGCGATCAACTGGGCCGCGCCCCTGATTTTCATGTGCTGCCGGTGGGAAATGCCGGAAACATTACGGCCTATTGGAAGGGTTATAAGGAGTATAAGGAAGCCGGCCGTTCGTCCGGACTCCCGCGCATGTTTGGGTTCCAGGCCGCTGGCTCCGCTCCGATAGTGGACGGCCATCCAATCGCGAATCCTGAAACCATCGCTTCGGCGATCAGGATCGGCAATCCCGCAAGCTGGCAGGGAGCGTCGAATGCCCTCAAGGAATCCAACGGCCACATTGATAAGGTAACGGACGAGGAAATACTTTCCGCGTACAAGCTGCTTGCCCAAACCGAAGGCATCTTCGTTGAGCCAGCTTCCGCCGCGCCCATAGCAGGACTTATCAAATGTATTAAAGCCGGCCTGATCCCGACCGGCAGTTACGTCACCGCGACATGCACCGGTCATGGGTTAAAAGATCCGGATACAGCCATCAGCAATGCCGGTTTTAAACCCTCTATCGTGCCTGCGACCAAAGAAGCGGTCATGAAAGTAATGGGAATTTAGACCATGGCTCTCATTGTTCAAAAATACGGCGGAACCTCCGTCGGAAATCCCGAGCGCATCAAGAACGTCGCCGCTCGCGTTACCAAATACCGGCAGCAGGGAGACCAGGTTGTCGTGGTTGTCTCCGCCATGAGCGGAGTGACGGATAACCTGATCAAACTGGCAAAAGCCATCATGCCGCTGCCAAGCGAACGGGAAATGGACATGCTTCTCGCAACCGGGGAGCAGACCACCATTGCGCTCACCGCGATGGCGCTGCACGCGCTCGACATTGATGCCGTGTCGCTGACCGGAGCTCAGGCCGGAATCGTTACAGACGGTGTTCATACAAAAGCTAAAATCCAGAACATCACCCCGAAACAGGTCCACGCGCTGCTCGATTCGGGAAAAGTTGTGATCGTGGCCGGATTTCAAGGCCAGACTGCTGAAGGGCAAATTACCACATTGGGTCGGGGCGGATCTGATTTGACTGCGATCGCCCTCGCGGCAGCGCTCAAAGCCGATCTTTGCCAGATTTATACCGATGTCGACGGAGTTTATACCGCCGACCCACGGATTGTGCCGGGTGCGCGCAAATTGAATGAGATTTCATACGACGAAATGCTCGAACTTGCCAGTCTCGGCGCCAAAGTCATGCAATCCCGGTCGGTCGAATTCGCCAAAAAATTCGGCGTCGTATTCGAAGTTCGCTCCAGTTTGAATGACAACCCAGGAACCATTGTGAAAGAAGAAACCGAAAGCATGGAGGATGTCGTCATTCGCGGCGTCTCGCTCGATAAAAATCAAGCCAAAGTGACCATTGTCGGCGTCCCGGATAAACCGGGAGTTGCCGCCCGCATTTTCAAAGGGTTGGCCGACGCTGCGATCAACGTTGACATGATCGTCCAGAACGTCAGCCGCAACACCGAGTCTCCGTCCACCGACCTCTCCTTCACGGTCGATAAGCCCGACCTGGCTAAAGCAGGCAAAGTCATTGAAACGTTGAAGGCTGAAATCGCCTTCCGCGAAGCCAACACCGATGAAAATATCGCCAAGCTTTCGATCGTAGGCGTCGGCATGCGCAGCCATTCCGGCGTCGCTGCGAAAGTATTCGAAACCCTCGCAGCGGAAAGCGTGAACATCGAAATGATTTCAACCAGCGAAATCAAAATTTCGGTGATTATTGCGTTAGCCAAAGGTGAACAGGCCATGAAGGCCGTTCATCAGGTTTTTATTGGGTAAGCTGTCCCTTGCGCTCAAGTACTGATCAGACGGCAGGATAGGCAACAGTAAGTCATGAGAGATTTGTAGATTTGGCAAGGTACACCGCGTTTCACGTGCGTTCACCACGTTTCACGTGGCGTGAGCGAGCGAAGATACCCGCAGCGGTCTCTGACCGAGCGAGCAACGCCGCCACAAGGCGAAAGATCCGACAGAAATGTAGCCTATCCCGCCGCCCAAGCAGTATGCTGGTCGTCGCGTTGGATTCACCCGGCCTGCTTTGCAATGCCGTTTCTCTTCGTCCCTTGTCTGAACGATTACCGAATCTCCAAATGAACTTTTTAGTCCATTCGCGCAACCTACTCTGTGAACGCGAATGAATATCGAGAGTTTATATGAGCAGACGCTCGTGGTCCGAAGCCAGATTGGCGATACCGAAGCGTTTGCCGAGCTCTTCTCGATTTACAACCCGCGTATGGCCGCTTTTGTGGAGAGAATGACCAGGGGTTTACCGGATCAAGTGGTCGACTTTCTTCAGGAAATCTGGATATTGATCTTTCATCAATTGCCGCGATTGCGCGATCCGGCTCTGTTCCGCTCCTGGGCATTTCGAATTGCTCGCGATCGTATCTTTCGCGAATACCGCAAGCGACGACTGAATCTCATTTCGTTGCATGAAATCGATGATTCTTCGATCCAGGCCTCGGATATTTCATTCAGCAGGGACGAAAAGGAACAAATGGATCGATGTCTAACCGCACTTTCTGTCGAGCATCGTGAGGTCCTGCTTCTGCGATTCTTCGAAGACCTGAGCTACGAAGAGATCGGTCGAATTACTGGCGTCACGGTTGGCACCGTGCGTTCGCGAGTCCATTACGCCAAACAAGCACTTAAAAAACTCTGGCAGGGAAAGCTTATATGAAACCAAATCCACAAAACTTGAACCAATTCACAGACGAAACCGGCGCGCGCGTTTTTGACGAAATCGCTAAGCATCAACGAAAAATGCGGGCGCTGACGGGACTCGCCTGCACGTTCGGAATTCTCGCGGTAGTTGCGAGCATTCTGATAATTGCGGGCTACCTGGTGCTTTATTTGCCAAAACAAAAGCAGCTCATGCAGGATTTTGGCGCGCGGATCGAACGAATTGATTCCACCGCGACTTTGCCGCCAGGAGCACAAAGTCCCAGCCCGCGCGATCGCTACGATTTCCCTCATATCCAGGTGATAATGATGAACGCAGTGAGTTTTGGCGGCATGCTCGTTGCCGTCGCGGTCGGTCTATTGGCGGCGGGAACTTTAACGGTGCTCGCGCTCATCGTCGTCAGTCGCCGGGCCACGCTGGACCAGATTAATGCCAGTCTTCGGCAAATTACCGAGCAAATGAAATTGCTTCAGAACGCCAGACCGTGATCTTGAGGATCAAATTCATAATCGTTCGGGCAGGGCCGCCACCGCTAGGGTTTGTCTTCAAACTGGCTTTTGCTCGAATTTGGAGCTAATCGCCCTGGAGACGAGGCGCAAGGAGGGCGCTTATTGCAAGAAATCTGCAACCGACGAGCAACGAGTATCCATGGCGAGAAGCCCAAAGACGGGTAAAATGCAATTTGAAGACACGCCCTGGACTTTCAAGGTGGAAACTTGCCGAGTCACTTGGTAATTTCAGATTGTGATCGGACCCGCGCGAGTCGCTAATTTCCGTTGGTTTTCGAGCATCATTAGAATTCTAAAATTTCATTGGCTCAATGCCGAAGGTAAGCGGTGGCGAAATAGCGATTCCAGAATTTACCGGCGCCTTGCGCTTTGCGTGCTACTTTCCGCGAAATGGTCGTTGCCGGCCCAAACCCAGGCGAAGGCCGGGGTAAGTGAAACACAGCACAGTCTCGTTCAGTCGAAAAGCCCCAATCTCCAGACTCTCTACGCTGCGCGCCGATGGTTCGAATTGCGCGATGCATGCGCTTCGACGAACAGTCCCGCACTTTATTTGGGCG
>JAQGOX010000514.1 GCA_028293365.1 Verrucomicrobiales bacterium
CGTGCTGCCCAGCGGTCAGCACGCTACCTTCCGAAACCGAAGGAAGCGGTTCTGCAGCCCATACTATGGATTCGCAAACTTGATCGGAGAGCAGTCCCGTCACGTTCAAATCGGATCGGCGCTTTGAGGAGCCCCGGGGCGGTGTAGGCATCATTCGCATCTGAGCGCCATCATCGGATCAACTTTGGTGGCGCGACGCGCCGGGATATAGCATGCCAGCAAGGCCACGACGCAAAGGGAGAAGGTCACGGTGACAAAAGTTATTGGGTCGGTTGGCTGGACGTTGAAGAGGACGCTGGCTAAAACTCGAGTCACGGCAAATGATCCTAAAAGTCCGATGACCACGCCTGCAAGGATCAAGCGCATCCCCTGGGCGACCACCAAATTAAGAACATCGAATTGCTGGGCGCCCAAAGCCATGCGCACGCCGATCTCTCGTTGCCGTTGAGTGACAGTGAATGAGAGAAGGCCATACAGCCCGATGATAGCAAGAATCAAGGCGAGGGCTGCGAACGCCCCAAGCAAGCCGAGGTTAAGCCGCTCGGGCGCAATGTTATGGTTTCGCATTTCGCTCATTGTTTGGATTCCGAAAATGGGCAGGGTCGGGTCGAGTTGCGAAACCTGCTGACGCAGGGTGGCCAACATCGCGACGGGATCCGTGGTGGTTTTGACCACCGCTGCCATGTTTTGGACCGGTTGCTGATACAGGGGAAAATAGGCCTGGACCAGCCCGCCTTGCTCGCTTAGGCGATTCTCTTTAATGCGTCCGACTACACCCACGACGGTCACGACCGGTTGTTTCTCGCGGTCACCCCAGGGAATCCGGACATGCTGGCCAATCGGACTCTGGTTCGGCCAATGACGCCTGGCGAATTCTTCATCGATGATGATCGAGCTGAGTCCGGCACCCCAATCGTTGCCGGATGAAACGCCCTTGAGGCGATCTCGATTGTCCTGTTCCGTGAAATCACGTCCTTGCAGAAGCGGAATGCCCATGGTCCGGAAGTAATCGGGCGCAATGAGATGAAATTGCAACGAGGGTTGAAGATGAGGCAATGGTTCGGGTTTCCCTTCGATCAGGAAGCGCATATCCCAGCCGCCATCATGCAGGGGAATTGAATTCTGCGAGGCAAGGCTCGCGGCGCGTACACCTGGCAGGGCACGCAATTTTTCGCGCAGAGCCTGGCAAAAAAGAATCTCCTGCTCAACCAATTGATACTTCTCCCCAGGCAAGTTGAGGCGAAACGTCAAAACGCGGTCAGTCACGAAGCCGGGCTTGACCTGCAAGAGTCGATGAAAGCTGAGGAGCAGCAGGCCGGCGCCGGTCAGGAGAATGAAAGTGAGCGCGACCTCCGCAATGACAAGCCCCTGGCGTAATCCCGCGCGGCTGGAGGTCGCGGCCCGCCCTGCTTCTTTTAATGTGCCCTGCAAATTGACCCGCCTCGCGTACCACGCCGGGGCAAGGCCGAATAAGATGCCTGTGAGCACCGCCACCAGGGCCGAAACCAGAAGCACCCGCGGATCCAGGGTGATTTCGGCCGCGCGCGGAATTATCTCACTGGCAGTGGTCGCCACGACACGGAGAGCGCCTTTGGCGAAAAGCAGGCCCGTGGCCGCGCCGAGGAGCGCGAGCAAGACGCTTTCCGTAAGCAATTGTCGTGTGATTCGCCATTGGCCCGCTCCCAATGCGGCGCGTAGAGCCATTTCTTTCTCGCGGACCGCGGCGCGCGCGAGCAAAAGGTTGGCAACATTGGCGCAGGCAATCACCAACACAAAACTGACCGCCCCGAGGAGAATCCAAAGAGCGCGGCGGACGTTTCCGACTTTGTTGTCCAATAACCTGTCGATCTGGACACGCCTGGTCTTGTTGGATTCCGGGAATTGTTGTTCCAGGCGAAGAGCGATAACATCCAAATCGGTTCGCGCCTTTTCGAGAGTCACTCCGGGTTTGAGACGCGCCAATCCGAACAGTCCGGGATGGTAGTCTCGCTTCTGCCAATTGGACTCGGTAGAAACAGGGCCCATCGGCAGCCAGAGGTCAACTTTGTTGGGGAATTCAAATCCCGCAGGCATGACTCCCAAAACTGTATAAGATTTCCCATTAAGGCTGATCGTTTTATCGAGAATTCCGGCAGTACCGCCAAATCGATTCTGCCAAAGTGTGTGGCTGATCACGGCTACCGGCGGGGCACCTGGCTTGTCTTCGTCTGCACGAAAAACCCTTCCGATTTCCGGTTGCGTGCGCAAGGCAGTAAACACATCCTCCGACAGCAGCTCCCCGGCGACCTGAAGAGGTTCGCCTGCACCAGTGAGTGTAAAATTGTTTCCAATGCAAACGCCAAATGTTTCGAAAACCGATTGCTGATTTTTCCAATCTGTAAAATTGGGATAAGCTATCGAGCCACCCGACCAATCCGGTCCCCGCTCACTCAACCAAACCAATTGTGCGGAATCAGGATAAGCGAGCGGACGCAATAGTACTGCATCCACGATGCTGAAAATGGCGGTGTTCGCACCGACGCCCAGGGCGAGGGTCAGGACGGCTATGGCAGTGAAGCTTCGGTTTTTGGCCAGCATGCGAATGCCGTAACGGAGATCCTGGAAGAAAGTTTGCACGGATTTATTTTTGGAGTAAGCGGCGCACAAAAATCAGTTAGCAGGCGCAATGCCAAAGCCGGGGAGGCCCGAATTAGTAGGTTAATTGGTTGATTTTCAATAAGCCTTTTTGACCATAAAGGATGCGGTTTTCGATTGTGGAACTTCACGATCCCGCTTTCGGGAATTCCCACGCTGTCGGAAAGGGGCGGAATTTCAACATAAGGTCGCAAAGTCAACAAAGGTTCGGGCAAGAAACTGATTTTAGCAGCGTTGCTGGATTTAGAATTGCTCACATGGTTCAGTCGCTATTCGGAAGAGCAACATCTTTGTTACCTTTGTTTGCTTTGTGTAAAACATTCCGTCTGTCCGTTGGAAGGAGTGGAATTGAACATAAGGTAAACAAAGGAGGCAGGGAAGGAATCGGTAAGAAACTGATTCCAGGAGCGCTGCTGGATTCCAAATTGAGGGGTTTGATTCGAACCGCACGCCACAAATCCTCCATCGTAGTTCGGCTCAGGCGCGGAGGGCGGGCTTCCTACTTTGAGGATGCTTGAATTCCGCCGGGCTACACTCGAAACCAAATTCACGTGACTACACTCGCTGATAGGTGACTCTCTCGCGGATGCGCTGCTCCCATTTGCTTCGTGTTTCTTCAGTTTCAATCTGCGCCAATACATCTGTCAGCGTCTCGCCGCCCAACTGTCTCATCTTCAAGTAGAGCAGGGCCGGAACAATGGAGAGCAGGGGCATCAAGACAATGCTGCTCAAGGAGGCAAACTGCTCCAGTGCTTTCATCCAGGCGCTGTCTTTCCGCCCCGGGTCAATTCCAAATATCATGTGAATCAGCTTTTCAACCATTGCGGGCAGTACAAATTGGAAGAGCATGGCAATAAAGATCGCCATCCAGGAGCGCGAGGCCAATGTGCGCGACCGGTCCAGTGCGGCTTTTTTTTCCAACCCCTCCATCAGCACGACAGGCACCCACAACGCATAACGCGCCGTCAGCACGATTCCTGGAATCACCAGCAAAACGAAGCCGAGAAATATGCGCAGCGCGGCTTGAAGGAAGGTTTTGAGAAAAGGTTTCCAATGGCGTCGCAAGATGCAGAACGCCGGCCCAAGCTCCACCGTCTTTAGCGGCTTCACGGTTAATTGGGTGACAACGATCGCAATAAGTCCGGTAATCGTCGAACCAGTGATGTAAACGACACCGGCCTTGATTAAGAGAATCGCGCCGGACAATGGAGTCCGACTTACGGCGGGAAGCCGGGAGTCAGCGAGTTGCAGCGCGATCAGCATCAAAGTAAGTAGGATTACCGGAATATGTGCCAGAAAGGAGAGCTTAAGGACCTGGGGAAAATATTGGCAGTAGAGTGCGAACGCGCGCCGGTAAAGCACACCCAGCCCATCAGCATTCGCGCGCAACGCGTTCGCAAAAGCGAGGGCGGTCTGCGGTCGCGCCTCCGGGTTTTTCTCCAGAGCCGACATGACGACGAGTGAAATCCTCTTCGGCACGTTAGGTGCCTTTTCACTCAAAGGTTTCGGTGCTTTTTCGAGATGGGCGTTAATCACCGAAAGCGCTTCGCCGACAAAGGGGGGTGTTCCGGAAAGCATTTGATAGGCAACGATGCCAAGGCTGTAAATATCCGAGCGCAGATCCAGCTTTTCGCCCCGGCATTGCTCCGGTGACATAAACCATGGCGTTCCCAGGAGCGCTCCGGCACCGGTCAACTGGACGGGTGGCAGGCTCTCTTCGGTCAGCGGAAAAGAAGGAACATTTTCCGCTATGGCGGAGGGTGTTTTAATGCCAGTTCCAGTTTCCAGTTTCGCGAGCGGAACGACTGTCGGCTGGGTCTTATCCAAAACTCCTGTGACCGCCACTTCCGCGAGCGGCGTTATGCAGATGGTGGATCTTCCGGAACTACCCGGATTGACGGCTGAAACCGCCGAGGCAGCATTGGCGGGCTCCGATAGCTTCGCGATTCCAAAGTCGAGGACCTTGGCGCGGTAACCGCCGAATCTGTTTGGTTCCAGCCAGATGTTCTCCGGTTTCAGGTCTCGGTGAACGATGCCCTGCCTATGGGCCTCGTGCACTGCTGAACAAACCTGTTCGAGAATTTCGACCACCCAGTGGAGTGGCAGGCGGGTTTCCTCCGCGAGCACGGCACTCAGTGTGCACCCATCCAGGAACTCCATCACGATATAGGCGATGGTTTCGCCTCCGGCACGCGCAAAACCAAAGTCGGACACATCAACAATGTTCGGATGTCTCAGACGGCCCGCCGCCCGCGCTTCGCGCTTGAAGCGCTCGACGAACGCATCGTTACCCATGAA
>JAQGOX010000521.1 GCA_028293365.1 Verrucomicrobiales bacterium
TCCCGGACCTAGTGCAAGGGCATCCAGCCGCTGATCAATCGGCAAAGAAGGTTGCTTCCCGACCTTAACCAATGCTTCGCTGAGTTGCTGCGGCTGACCCGATTTAGGATTCGGGAACGATCGAGCCGTATTTAGCGCAGTTCGTATTAAATCGGCATCCGAATCCGTCAGCGCTTCGGCAACTTCAGACCACCACGCAGCCGGTGTTTCTCCCAACGAAGCCCGCCCCATCGCGCGGATCGCCAGAGCGCGCGCGGTACTTGACGTTTTATTTTGTGACTGAAGAGTTAAAAGTCGCTGAATTTCTGATGTGTGAGCAAAAGGGACGAGTTGATTAAGAATTTCTTCCCGATCAGCATCTCCCAGATTTCCACGCGAAAGGAGTGCCTCGAAATACCCAGCCAGCGCTTTTCCCCACTCTTTATGCCGTCCAAGAATCCAGGTTGCGGTTTCCTTCAATACCGGGTTTGCAGAGTTCAATAAGGCCGTTACCTCGTCCGGACGCAGATGGCCGTGGGGCGTCATTTGATCGAGTGCGATAAGGGCGGCCCTGCGGGTCAGTATCTCATCCGACCGCAACCCGATCCGCGTGCCGGCCTCGTCACCGATTTCGATCAAAGCGAAAATAACTGAGTGTTCCGCGACACGATCGGAACCGGTTCTGCTCGCGGCGGACAACAATGACGCAACCGCGCTCTTGTCACCAATTCGCCCGAGGGCTTCAGCCGCCGCCCGGCGCACGTGAGCATCCGGGTTGTTCAAAAGGGGTTCCCCCGGCCTGAAACCACCACCGAAATCCCGCCACAGGCTGATCGAATGAAGCGCCACCAGACGAACCGTGGGATCTGGATTTGACGACGCGCTGCCGACGATGGACCGCGCACGAATCGAATCGATGCGCGTGAGGGCCCAGATGGCGCTTCGCCCGGATTCCGCCGACTGCCCGAGCAGCAAAGCATGTTCAAGCACACCAAGACTCTTATCACCCTGGCGAGCCAGGACATTAATGGCCTTTTTACGCACGACAGGACGTGGATCGCCTAAAAAACCGGCCACATCACTCAAAGAGAGACTAATCCAGTTCAGCTTAAGCCCGCGAGGATCGTCAATGTGAACGGCTCCTTTGCGTCGAATTCTATAGATTCCGCCAAGCACGTCCGGTTTCGCAAGTTGCGAGGTTGGACAACAAATCTTATACCATCCGCCCGTGTTCAAGACGATCAAACTGCCATCCGCATCTTCGAGAACATCAGTCGGGTGGAAGTCGGGATTGTCGGAGGTAACAAAGTCACTTTCGACCGTCTTGAAGGTGGCGCCCTCTGGAATTAATACGTGCCGGATGACTTTGTGCAGATTAAAACTGCAGGAAAAAAGATTATTTTGATAATCCGAGCCAAAAACAGATGATTCATACCGCAAAAGGCCGCACGGCGCGGCCGGTCCGAGATGCGTCATCACCGGCATCAAATCACCGGTGTGAGGATGATCCTCGGTCACGTCGTTAACCTTGCCGTAAATACCTCCATAAACTGCGTGAATCAAGCCATCGCGTTTCCCACCACCTGGGTTTTGCAAAAAGGTGGTGGTGAATATCCGCTCTCCTGCCGAGGTAAAGACGACTTCGACCGGGTTGTCCATTCCGCCAGTCATGACTGGCTCGACTCCACTACCGTCCGGTCGACAGCGGAAAATGTGAGCGGCACGCGTAACGAACGGGGGTTTTCCGCTGCGTTCCCAGGTTTGTTCGGCAAATGCTCCTTTGCACCAATAAATCCAGCCATCTGGACCCGCATAGGGACCGTGTAAATCGTTGGCGCAGCCCGTTAGCGTTTTCGCCTGAATCCACTCGGTACGCTCGTCAGCGATGCCATCATCGTTCGTATCCGTTAATTTCCAAATACTGGGTGGTGCTCCGACGTAAAGAGATCCGTCAAGCCACATGGCACCTTCGGGAAACATCATTTTGTCGGCAAAGACTGTGCTTTTATCAAAACGTCCGTCGCCATCTGAATCTTCCAAACGCACGACCCGATGAGGCTTTTCCGCCAATTGTTTATCCGCTTTTGCGTTCGAGCCCGAGGAGTCGCTTACGTACAGCCGGCCTTGGTCGTCGAAGTCAGCAGCGATAGGTCGATCAACCATGGGCGGCCCGGCGATCTGCTCCACCTCAAACCCATCGGGCACCGTCAGGGTCTGCGACGGAAACTTAAAGTCCGCGGCGTTCGCACCGACAGAAAGCGCGACGCCTACCGAAAGAGTTAAAAAGCTGCATTTCATAATGGCAGAGTTGTGAATGGTTAGCGCCGCTGATTGTAGGCGGCGGAATGGTATTTGGAAGCGCTTAGTTCACGAGCGGACGGTTCGATCCGGGACAGGTCGGTTAGTGCCTGCCATGCCACACCCCACTTGACGGAGGCAATATTGACGAATTGCATTTCCCAGGTTTCGCGCACGATTTCTTTTGGCTGTCTCTGGATTGAACCTTGAATGAGCAATCCATCCTTCAGTCGGCGCTGGGCGGCCCCGGCAATTTTCTGACCGCCATGGAGAAGATCGAACTTTTCAGCTCCGGCGAAACACTGGCCTGGAATCTCCTTTCGGGTCTCCGGCGAAAGTTCTGTGTTTATTTTTAATGCTTTAAATGACTCGCTGACCCACTGGTGAAGAAGTTCGTAACTTTCGATGGCTTTTAAGTGATACCACCAATGGTTCGGCGGAAAACTCAACGAATAGGTCCAATCTGACGCGTGCGGCACAAGGCCTCCTCCTGTTGGGCGCCGGACCAGCGGGCGGAGGGCGGTCCACTCGGCTATCTCGGAATGCTTTTGGAAATAGCCAAACGAGGCGGCTGGTGTTTTCCAGGAATAAAACCTTAGTATGGGAGCGCCAAGGTTCGAACATGCCTGTAATAACGCTTCATCCAGGGCCATGTTCCAGCCCGGCTCATCGGCGCCAGTGTTGAGAAGCAACCAGGTTTCAGCCATGACCGATTCTGCAAGCGCCGGGACCTAAGTCAACGATCCCTGCTCGAAACTTTTCGCCGTTCAAAATTATTCTTAAAAAAAGTCGGTAGCGCGACATTACCGGCGAATGTAGTATTGAATACTCAACATTGGCATTGTGGGGGTGCCAAATGAAGTCATATCACGATGCAAATTGTAATTCAAAATACCTTCAGCGGCGACGTCCTTGGACTGGACGGCTGGACCTCGGATTTCATGCGAGCAGTTGATTTCGGAACAGCGGTCCACGCTCTCGATTATTGCAGATCTCACCAATTAGATGATAGCTGC
>JAQGOX010000047.1 GCA_028293365.1 Verrucomicrobiales bacterium
CCTCCAATATTAACGACGCCGAGGAGGACATTATTACGCCGGTGCGGAACAGAGTGCACCGGCTTTTGGGTAGTAATTTCTTGCAAGACAACGGGTGACAGTGCGAGCCATTCCACACCGATGCGGAAAAGGAAAAGGGTGCGAGTTTGTCCCGTATTCGTCGATTTCGCCTTTGCGAAATGTTTGGTCCATCGTTGCAGGTAATCGGCAGGAATATCAGCATCGAGCAATTGACTGGCGGCTGCGGAATAGACGGCGCAATTGCGGCAATGAATTGCGGTCTCCAACTTCGCACATCCCTGGTCGCCCCAAATTCCGATCTTGTTCCAGCAATCCACAAGTTGGACGCTGACCGGCGCGGACGCGGATTCGGATGAAAGGGGGAAGTTCATTTCTGGTTAGCCGTTGCTTTGATGCGAATGGCGCGCTCCTTGAAAACCTTTGCCCCACGCGGGTCGCCAGCTTTCTCCGTGAGCAAAGCGAGGTGCATGAGGGCTTCGTAATGGTTTGGTTCGAGATAAATGGTTTTACGATAATATTCGTTGGCTTCGCGCGACTTCCCGCCGCCGTCTTTGACAAGCCCAAGCAGGTAGTAGGCCCCTGCCGACGCGCCCTGTTCTCGCAGGACCGTTTCGCACATTTTGACGGCCTGTATTAAGTCTCCTTCGTCGGCGAGACGAGAGGCAGCGTCGAGGTTTGCGACGGCGTTGGCTGGCTTCTGCGCCGCAACAGGCTTCGGTAGAATGACGGGCGGGCGGGGACGCGCGGCCAATAATGAAACCGGCGGCTTCACTGCCGGCTTCTTCGGTTTGACGACTACCCGATCGGGTATCGGGGCTTTTACAAAAGCGAATGCCTGCGGAAAGCCGGCGGAGGCATAACCATGCCGGACGAGCAGGCCAGGTTCGGCGGGACCGACGAAGAGTGTTCCATTCGGAGCTAGCAGCTCGCCGAGTTTTACGATGACCTGATTTTGCGTCACGAGATCGAAATAGATCAGGACGTTGCGGCAGAAAACGACGTCATAGTGATCTTTACCGGCGGCGAACTTATTCGTGAGAAGGTTCCATTGGTGGAAGGCCACGCTGGAAATGACCTGCGGGGAGAGTCGATACACGGAATCGTGTCGCGTGAAAAAGTTCTCGCGCCAGGAGAGATCGGAGCCGCGGAAGGAATTGCGCCCGAAAACGCCAGTTCTGGCAATGGCGAGGGCACGCGCGCTGATATCCGCGCCATCAATTTCAAAGTGTGTTTGACACAAGCCGGCTTCCGTTAGCGCCATCGCGATGGAGTAAGGCTCTTCGCCGGTCGCGCACGGCACACTCAGTACCCGGAGCGGTCGCGACGATGTCCTATGTTTTGCGGCGATGACCTTCAGCGCGGTGAAGGCGTCGGGGTGGCGAAAGAACCAGGTTTCTGAAACGACGACCGTCTCGACTAACTCGGCCCGCTCCTTGACCGAATCACAAACCAGGGCGTGATATTCCTCCATGCCGCGCAAATGATGGGCAGTCATCCGATATTTGACCGCGCGTTCGATCGCATTCAGCCCGACCGACTCCGCATCGAGCCCAATGTCCGCCGCGAGGATCGCAATTATTTTAGAGAGCGGCATTATACAAGGGCGTAACTGGCAAACAGGGCGTTGCGGACCTGCGGCGTCAGGAGATTTTCAACGTCAATCCATTGGATCAATCCGCGGTCATCCTTGCAAACGCGGCCGAGATACGGCGCATGGGGCGCGATGACCGTTGGTTCGAGAAACTCGGAAACATCCTTTTTGATTGTTTCCGTAGTGTGTTCCACGAGCAAGCCGAGTGCGTACTGTTTTTTGGCATCGACCGGGTAGTGCACGAGGATGATGCGCGTGCTGAGACGGCGAGCTGCGGGAACATTCGTGGCCATGGCCTGCAGGTCAATTACCGGGACTTCGGTTCCGTGGTAATTAAAAGCGCCGGCGACTCCGTTAGGCGCTTGAGGAAAGCGCTTCAACGTGACGAGCGGCAATACTTCCAGGATGCGGATCGCGGAAATCACATATCGATCATCGCCGAGTTGGAAAAGGAGGAAAGTCATCCGTTACAATTGTATGCGCTGCACGCTCATGTTCAACCCGGCCGACGCTTCGTTCAGTTGCTGGATAGCGGCATTGGATTGGCGGAGGGATTCAGCGGTTTGTTGAGCCGCCTCGCTCAACTGACCGAGTGCTTCGCTGATTTGCAGTGCGCCGGTCGATTGAGATTGCATGCCTTCGTTGACGGTTTCGAAACGTGGCGTCAGTGCCTGGACCTGCTGAATGATCTGGCCCAACTGCGAACTTACCTGCTGGACCTCCTGCCCGGCGCGCCGGACTTCCTCGGAGAACTTGTCCATGCCCATCACGCCAGCGGAGACGGCGGCATGCATTTCCTTGACCATCTGCTCGATGTCGTAGGTTGCGACGGCGGTTTGATCGGCCAGCCGCCGAATTTCTGTGGCAACGACGGCAAAGCCGCGCCCGTACTCGCCGGCCTTTTCGGCCTCGATGGCCGCATTCAACGAAAGCAGATTGGTTTGATCGGCGACTTTGGTGATGGTGGTGACAACCTGGTTGATGTTCCCGGCTTTTTCATTCACGACCGCGAGTTTCGAGCTGATCGAGCCGGCTGCTTCCATGACCTGCCGCATGGTCTCTTCCATGCGCGTGAGCCCGGTTTGACCGCCGCCAGCAAGAACGGCAGTTTCTTCGGCGACTGAGGTCACTTCGTTCATGGTCTTGACCAGTTCCTTGGAAGTCGCGGAAATTTCCTTTGAAGTGGCGCCGATTTCGGTAGTGGTGGCGGCCATCTCGTTCGCAGTGGCCTGCTGCTGACGGGCGGTCGCCGCGATTTCGGTCGCCGAGGTATTCACCTGCATCCCAGCCTTTTGGATTTCGTGAGCAACACCATTGATGCCGGTGATTACGGTATAGATTACCGCCAGTGATAATATAAGGCTTGCGGCAATTCCGACAAGGAGTGCCATCTGCGACGAAGCCGCGCCATCGTGCAATTCTTTGATAGTGCGACCTGCATCCTGCACATTGAAATCCATTGAGGCCGAGACGGCACTGGAAAATTTGTCAAATGCTGGATGAACCTGCGCCTGGAAGTATTCGAATGCTTCCTTGTCCTTTGATTTCCGGCTCAAGTGCAGATTCTCCTCAAGCAACCGTACGTATTCACGGTAGGGCGGCTTGATCTTCTCAAAGAGCGCGCGATCCGGGTCGGTAAAGAGAGTTTTTTCATAATCCTTGAATAACTGATCTCGACGCTCGCGATTTGTGATAAGCTGGCTTTCGAACCGAGCGAGATCGTTGGTGTCAGCAGAAGGGATATGTTGCAGGAGAATAACCATTTCATGTTGCGCCAGGAGCAAGATCTCACCCATAGTTACCTGGCCAGGAAAACTGTCTTTCGCGAGTGAATCTGCGTTGGCGCGAATAGTTGTCAGACGTAAATAAGCAAACATGCTGACCGCGACGCCTATGAGAATTACAGCGATGAAGCCGAATACGACCCGTTTTCCAATAGTCCAGTTTTTCATGCCGCTTTCTCCTTTTTAACCGCGTAGCGGCACTTTGGGGTTAATAACCTGAAATAGCAAATTCCATCGAAGCAGAGATTATGAATCCCAGACAACGGTGTTGAATATAGAGAGCTAGTCAGCCCACGCGGATTATTTGTCCGCGCGAAGCTGCTTTCATTTCACCAATTCCCTAACGAATAGAGAGCCTGATCCTAAAGCAGGGAAAACACCGATTGTTAAAAGATTTAAGGCAGTCGGTCTTTTAGAAGGTTATCAGGTTCAGGGTGAGACCAATCTCCGAGACTACATTTCTTGGCCGAATATTTTTTTTGGCTAGCTTCATTAGGTTTCGCTCCCTCACGCCGTCAAAAAAGTTTACCGATTTTCTATTTTGAGACGCTTGCATTGATAGCAGGTTTTGTTGCCCAGAAAAATCCAGACGCAACGGGCCCCACTCCAATAGTACGAATCTCGATAAAGAGGTCCTAGCGGAGGTATGCTTCTTGATTCTCGTAGTTGATTGTGAGACCGCCGCCTCGCTTGATTCCGTCTCTAAACTGACTTTTCAGACAGACTTTTAGAGGGGATCGCCTAAAGCCCAGTGGGCACGATTCCAGCGCCGCCAATATGTGGGATCGTTGGAAAACAATTTGGCTGTCGCCACGAATTCAACATGCGCGTCCAGGAACACCATGTTGTAACCGCGCGCATGTTGGATGATTACCTTTTTTCTAAAGGAGTCGAGCGCAGCATTTGTCATTGAATAACCGATCTCATAATAATTGAGACCTCCTTGCAAATGAGTCTGTGAGTTTAATTCAAATCACAACTGTCCGGGTATGAACTACTCGCTTTTGGATGGGAGCCAATGTTTGCGGACTTCTCCTTTGCGTCTGGGGGTGTGAGCAATCTGAATCGAAAGCGCGGATTTCCGCTCTTTTCGCCCGGCCTGGCTCCCTATGGAGGCGCGATGACCACGCAATATCAAACATTTGGCACAATGAAAAGTGTCAAAAGTGGGGACCGACGCCTGCACAAGAGAGGGATTAGCGTGAAATAGGGGTTTGATTTTGGAGAAGGAATTTTCAGGGATGCTCGAATTGCTACGTTGAAGATTGATGGCAATTTTCCCGAATCCGATGTATACTATTCGTCTCCTGAAA
>JAQGOX010000560.1 GCA_028293365.1 Verrucomicrobiales bacterium
ATTCGAGATGAGTTCTGACATGGCCTCCTTTTCGAGGTTGTGACGGCGGAATTCGTCGCGACGAAAATTGAGAGAAAGATTGCGGGCGACGCGACACAGCCATCCACCCAAAGATGCATCCACGGCTAGATGTCGGGAAAGGGCAGAGGCTCCGCGGGCCAGGCTAATAAAGACATTCTGCGTAATTTCGGCGGCGGCCTGTGGAATCTCCACCTGTCGGAGCGCCGACGAGTAAACGAGATTGGTGTGGCGATGAACCAGTTCAGAAAAAGCAGCCTCCGCGCCGCACTCGACGTACTCGCGGAGAAGATGGGCATCAGATTTCGGCTGCATTCCACCAAGAGATAACCGCGGAGGCAAAAATCCGACAAAGATTTTAAATCTCAATGGCCGCAGCTTCCAGCAGGCGCGTAGCCGTGGACCATGCAATAGAAACCGAGTCGCAATGTTGCGCCGAACTATGAAGTCCGCGGCGCTCGCGCGTCATCCTTCGGAACATCGTATGTGGTGATCTCAAGCATAAGTCCATCGGGATCAGAAAAGTAGATCGAGTGGGCAATCTCGTGGCTCCGAAACTGAAATGGGACACCTCGCGCTTGAAGTTCGGTCTGTGCTAATTGGAAGTCTGCGTAGGTTTTTGCTCGAAAAGCAAAGTGCCAGACTCGACCTGATGAAGCCTGCTCATCTCCCTTCTGGGGAAATAGCGTGATGTATGTCGAACCCAGGCGCAAGAAGATGGGACCATCGGACCACTGGTCTGGAAACACATGTTCGAATCCAAGAGTGCTTATATACCATGCCTTTGACGCTTCCGGCGAGGCACATCGCAGAGCGACATGATCGATTTGCTCAAGACGCATCATAATATTGTGCGCTGACGGCCTGGGGCGCCACTTGCGGCCATTTGTTGAGAGCGCCACATTCGTCGGACTCAAAGTGGCTCCAGGCTATGTGCCGGATTTTGGCGGGATCGATCAATCTGCTTACAGCATCGCGCAAGGCGGGAAACATGGCCTTTAATCCCGTGTGAAAGAGCAGCGGCTCCTCGTCGCGCACGAGGAAATGATTGAATTGCATGTCAATGTCCGGAACGTAAACGGAAAGCCGGAACAGGTCGGGCGCAATTTCGTTGATAGCTGTGGTTGGCATAGTACGAAGAATCATTATAAATCCAAAACTCTCTCGCCGCAATGACTACAACAACCGGTGTCCGCAACTGCGGCATCGAGCCACTTGTGACATGACGGACAATCCCAGCCGCTCTTTCTGAGTTTGCGCCTCCAATCCCTATCTGCAACCAGAATGCCGCCGATGACGAGTGAACAAAAACCGAGCTGCCAAAGAATGACGGACAACGCTTCTGTCGCGAAATATTGAAGCAGCAAGACGATCAGATAAATGGTGTAGCCCGCACATCCGATTTCCTCGCGTCTCTCCTCGTTTAATTTAACGCGAGACACTTTCGTAGAAACAAAGAGAGCAGTGTTCACCTCCAATGGTTAGCGCCCTGCTATTCAGGGAGTTCTCAAAATCTTGTCCATCGCCTTCCCTTTCGCGATTTCATCGACCAATTTGTCCAGGTAACGCATTTCCCGCATCGTCGGCTCTTCAATGTCTTCCACTCGAACGCCGCAAACTACACCTTTGATCAAAGTTCGTGCAGGATTCAGCCGGGGAGCTTCCTTAAAGAACGTACTGCCGCTTGTCCTTCCCTTTTAGGTTTCGCAAACCGGGATTACGTTGCGGGTGATGCCGCCGCCTTCCAAGATCCATTTTCGGATGAATTAATTCTTGGGATGTTTCAAAATCATCCCCCCTGGACTTTCCATCCAGTTGGCGCCGCACTGATTCGGCGCGTTTGTCGATGAATCGCTTGATCTCATGCACCCCAGGATAGTTGGGGCCGTAGAGCTGTTCTGGTGAAAGATCCACCGGTTTCATGCCCATCGCCTGTTCGAATTTATCCAGGCGAAGCGCGGATTGCGCAGCCATAGGATCGCGAATGACCGCGGCGATTTCATCGATGTGCCGATGCAACCGATCTGGAAAGGGCCAGCCCGCGAGCACGGTTTTCTTCCGCTGTCGGCGCGCGCGCCCAGCAAGCGCAAGGAACCCCGCCGCGCGGGTGACCTCTGCGGCCTGGACCGAATCGCCGAGGAATAAACGAACACCAGATAGCGTTCGACCAACGTCTGCAAGCTATCCGCATCACGATGGCGGGCCCAGGATTCGAGACATTCTCGATCCGAGGTTCCTGGAATCGTGCTGCCGGCAACCTGCATCTCTTGGTTCAATTGAAGTGCTTCACGCGTCATCGCACCAGCAGATCCCCCAGCGACATCCGCGTCATTCGCTCGACAAGCCGCGACCAGGCTCGGCCAATCGGCCCGCGAGCGCGTTAGGTTGAAACAGCGCTGCGATCGCGGATTAGGTTACGTGGTCATTTGGATAATTCTTCTCCTTCAAAGGGGACTTTCGATGCTTTCACATCGATGAGCGGTCCCAATTCATAAACATTTGTGTAACCGTAAGTGCTAAGAGTAACGAACGTCGAGAGGTTGAGTGATGCTCCGGCGGCCTTTGAGGGAAAGGAAACAGGGCTACCCGTAAAATTATTGTTACAATAAATCAGAACCTTCGTATCTTTGTGGGGGATAATCTTGCCTAGTTCAGCAGCGTTAAAATCAGGGAGGCTCAGGTTTACGGCCCCTCTCAAATGTCGCAACTTGAACTTGGCTGCACTACGCGCATCAAGAAGGACCACTCCGGTCTCTCCCATCATCTGCAAGAATTGATCTTCTGTCAGCCGCCGCGCTTCGCGGATGGCCCTCACTTGGTGAGCACTGTTCAAGAACGCCCGGTAATCAATTTGGGGATTGGATATTGGCCCCTGGGCTTGAATGCTCTGCACGAAAACCAAAACCGATGTGCTAATGAGAAGATGCGTTTTCACATGCAGTCAAACATCGATTCCGCGGAAAAGTTGCGTGCGAAACCAAATAGCACGAGCCCCAATTCCTTGATTTGCCCAGGAGCAGAACGCGCCGGAAATCTGCGTCGAAGTACTTTCTCCCAGCAACTCCAAGTCCGGGATCGACGAAAAGATCGCTTTATTTTGATGCTGGCGCGCGCGAGGTTTGGATATGTTCGAAATCGGGAGCGATGAGCTTTTTCTCTCGTGAAATAACTGCTCCCATAAACAATTCCACGCTTTGTCCCGAATTCCCCAGCCAAATCGATCTCCGCTGATTACCTGTAGGTCATGGGTGGGAAAGCGGCTTCGCGCTGCGTCCTCACCGCGTTCCAAAAAAAGCGATTCCCTGATTACGGGGCGCGGGCTATGTTCGTCCGAACCCAGGTAAGGAAGTCATGAAATCAAACAGATATATTATCCGCGTTTTGACGACGATCGTGTTCGGCGCCATTGCCTTGAACGTCGGCTTTGCACAGTCGACCAATAATACCAATACATCCACGAACCGAACACGTGTCGCAGCGCGGGTGATATCGCCAGAAGTCTCTTCGGAACGGAAGATCACGTTTCGTCTCCCTGCCACGAACGCGACCTCGGTCAAGCTCGGGGCGGGCGACATTCAGGGGTTGAGCGCGGACGCAACGAAAATGACTAAGGGGACCAATGAGGTTTGGGAAATGACCGTTTGACCAGTCCCGGCGGGTGCTTACCGCTATAATTTCAATGTCGATGGATTGACGGTGTTGGACCCGCGGAATCCTGCGGGCAGTGAGTCCAACGATAATATGTGGAGTCTTGTGGTTGTGCCCGGCGCCGAGTTTATGGACACGAAGGATGTTCCGCATGGCGCGGTGGCAGAGGTGACTTATCAATCTTCATCACTGAAACGAGCGCGTCGGATGCATGTTTACACTCCGCCTGGTTACGAAAATGGCCGAAAGAGTTATCCCGTATTCTATCTGCTCCACGGGTCTTCGGATTCCGATGACTCCTGGAGTTCGGTGGGTCGCGCTGGTTTCATCATGGACAACTTAATTGCCGCGAAAAAAGCGAAGCCAATGATCGTAGTCATGCCGGCAGGACATTCAGGTCCAACCGCGATTCGCAACGGCAAAGACTTCGAGCGGGATTTTGTTGAGGACATCATGCCGCAGATTGAAAAGAGATACCGCGTCCAAACGGATCGCTCGAATCGCGCCATGGCTGGACTTTCGATGGGAGGTGGCCAGACTCTCAATATCGGTTTCGCAAACCTCGATAAATTTGCCTACCTCGGCGTTTTCAGTTCCGGAGTATTCGGCATAGCCGGAGGCGGCCGGCCGGCAGCGACGAACGAACCGCCGTGGGAAGTGCGTAATAAAGCATCGCTCGACAACCCCAAGTTGAAAAAAGGACTCAAGTTAGTCTGGTTCGCGACAGGCAAAGATGATTTTCTCCTGAAAACATCTCGGGCTACCGTCGAAATGTTAAAAAAGCACGGTTTTAGCGTGGTCTATAAAGAAAGTGAGGGCGGACATACCTGGCTGAACTGGCGCGATTATCTGATCGAGTTTGCACCGCTCTTGTTCAATGAGTCGCGATAGCTCTTTTGGTGGAATTTGACCGAGGAATTGCAACATGTCTCAATTTAGGTGCGGTTTGATTGTAGCAACCAAATCCTGGCAGACGTTTGGATGGGCCTGATGCGCTCGGACGGTTTGGGGTGGATGGGTGGTTGTATTACGTTCGAGCGAACGGCCCAGCGGTCCGTTCGCTACCTTGCGCTCTCAATCGCTCAATACTCGTCGGCACCAATACCAGTTTGAAATCCCCTTTTAATTGCACCTCCCAAAACCCTCGACTTGGATAATCCAAGGGAGCACTATTTCGCCGGATTCAAACAATCGCGGAGCCTCGGAATATGATTTTAGGTAAAGCTGCAAACCCCGTTTGGGCCCTCGTTGTTTTTCTGCAGTTCTTCACGGGGACCGCCGCTTTCACGGCTGAGTCCTCGACAGCTCAAAACGCTCCACGGCTGGTGGACATCAAGGTATCACCGAGCCGAATCCATTCGAACGAGCCGGTGGAAATAACGATTCGCCCCGTTCTCCAGGCAAAAGCACTTACACTACAATATCAGACGGTGGATCCCGGGAAGTATATAGCGATTAAGGATGCCGCGTATAAATCGCAATGGACAGACATTCCGATGGTCCAATCGCAGCCGGGTCCGCAGGCCGCGTACACGTCACAAATACCGCCGAGCGTCCAATCAAACCGTCGACTGGTGCGATACAGGCTAAAGATTGTTT
>JAQGOX010000583.1 GCA_028293365.1 Verrucomicrobiales bacterium
CGCCCGGGCTGAGCGAGAGAGTGTAAAATGTTGGCTGAACCGATTACGGCCATTCGACGCGGTAGATCCTTTGGGGAATTCCAGCGGTCGAACTGTCTGTGAATTGTGCGATTCCATTGGTGATCGCGGTATTATGGTAGAGCAATTGCCAGCTCCCTCCGACGCTTTCCGTAGCCAATATGCGGTACGGTCGTCCCGCGAAAGTGGTGAAGCGAAGGGTAACGCCACCGTCGTCCGAGCGGACCGGTTGATACAACCGAGCAGCAGGTTGTACGACAATATCCACAGTTGCAGCACTGGATCCGGATAAGCCGTCGTTTACGAAAAAGGTAAATGAATCCTGGCCGAAAAAGTTCGTTTTGGGCTGATATATGACATTGGGCAAGCTACCTGACAGTATTCCATTTGTCGGGGCACGGCCGAGGACAAATGCAAGGGCTTGATTTTCCGGATCGCTTCCGCTGAGGCTGATGGAAACAGGTTGATTTGCGAAAGTTGAGAGGGCCTGCGGATTTGCCGTTGGCGGATCGTTGACCGGGTTGACTTTTAATTGAAATGTACGAGTTGCGGTAGCCTGGCCATCGCTAACCGTAATGGTAATCTGGGTTGCTCCCACCTGGTTGGTAGCTGGGAGGATAGTTAAGATTCGGTTTGCATCGGTTCCTGTTGTCCTCAGGTTTGCGGGGGGGATCAGGGTCGGATTTTCAGCGGTCGCGGAGATCGTCAGGTTGGCTGGGCCTGAATCGATGTCATCAATGGTGAAATTCACAGTCAGCAGGGCATCTTCGGTAATGGTCTGATCTGGAATAGGCGCGATGGTGGGTGGTGAATTATGTGGCAAATCGTGTATGACCACTTGAGCGCTGCTGGCGGCGCCGATATTATAGCCGGCTCCCATCCCGAGAATCAAATCGACGGTTTCATCGTTTTCGATCAGAGCATCGGCCATTGGTTGGACGATTAAGGTAACGGAGGAGGCCCCGGCTGGTATTGTGACGGATGTACCGAGGTCTTCATAGTCCCTGCCATTTTGCGCGCTGCCGCCGGTTGAGAAAGCGATCGTGAGCGTCGAACTGAGGTCGCCGGTTCGAGACAGAGTGAACTGGCCGGTATCGCCGGTTTCGCTGGCCTCATTGTCACTCGCGGACACTGAAACTGAGGGCAGATTCGGATCGCCAGCGTTAATCGTCAGGAAAGCACCCTGGCTCAAATTATAATAGCTGCCGCTGGGAGAGGTCTGCAGTTTGACCGCACGTATCATAAAGGTGTGTTGGCCTGGAGAAATACTTCGTTGCGTAAATGAATTCCCCAGCACATAGCCGGAATTCAATTTGCTGAAAGGACCACTTGGGCTGGTGGCGTGGTAAACATTGTATCCGTAAACTGAGTCGGGTGGCGAGTCCCAATTCAGTTGCAATGAAGCAGAGACTCGTGCGGTTATGTTCCCCGGAGGAGCCACTACGTCCATGCGCAATGTCGGGTCCCCCAACAAGGCAACATGGACCTGGCCCGCAGAAAAATTGTAGCGATTTTTGTAAAGCTGGTTGTTGTTGTTTTGACTTACCAAAGTGCTGTAGCCGAGCGTTTCGCCGAGACCCATATGATGCATGAACCAATGTGGGAGACCGGTCCAGATGGCGGCGAGGCTGTAGGTCGGGGTCGCGATGGCGGCACGGAGAAAATTATCGGTTACATCCCAATCGCCAAAATAACTCCCGTGCAGCATTAAAAAAACGCTTTTAACATCGGTGGCAGCGAAGTCGGCGGTGCTTCCGACGCCATCCGCTTTATCAGTGCTTCCGCCACCACATCCGTAAGACCATAGGTAACTGTCATCGCTCAAAATGGGAAAGAATTCGCCCTCATTGGCAACTCGAATATTGTCAAAGCCGAAAAAGGGAATGAAATGTCTCCAGGCATCAACTGCGGGGGCATCGCCTGCCAGGTCGCCAAAATTGTCACGAACCAGGCCGCGGCGCTCAGTTGTGACGAGTTTCTGACGGAAATTGTGATCTTTGATCAGATACTGGCGCAGTAAGTCTCGTTCTGTCCGAGGGCTGAATGCGGGCAGGTCAAACATATCGACCCGTCCGACCTGCAATTCCACCTGGGAAGGGATGTTGCTCTGATCAAATTTTCCATCTCCCGGCACATTGTCGTTCCGTGGATCTTCTGAATCAGTTTTGTTGGCAGAATTATCGGTCCAGGTTCCATGCACGTCTCCGTAGTAAAGGTCGGCGGGCCAGGCCCCGATATGTCCCGGGTGCATGTCGGGGTTAATCACACCGGAGTAGGGGACCGGGATATGGCCAATCAGAAAAAGCGCCTTCAAATTCGCGGGGTCGGCATTGTATTCATTAAGCACGGCGGATTTCACCTCACTGGGACGGCTCGACCTCGAGATGTCACGACGGGCGACGACCCAGCCGTCGCCGATGAGGTCGTTTGAGAGTTGCTGGAGTTCAGTGTTGAGATCCGAGGCGTAGGTGGAATCCACAAGGAGAAGGACCTTGCCGGGAGAATCATTGATCGGAGTGGCAATTCCGGCGTAAATATATCCGTAGGCGGTCACCCAGTCGGAAGGATTTCCTGCGGGATACGGGTAAATTGTTGTCTCTTCCTGAATTTCATACTCATAGGCGCTGCCGATTGAGACGTTCAGGTCGGTAAACGTGATTGCACTTCCGGCAAGGACCGCGAGCGGGCTGCTCCATACCGCGTCGGTTTTAAGCTTTCTCCGGATAGTAAAGCTCCGGGCGTATTCGTCGGTCGTCCAATTCAGGATTATTTGCGGCGGCGAGACGGTCGTCGTAGCAGTGACTTGGACAGTGTATTCAATTGCATCCAGGGCGTATGTTGAAGAAGGGAGCAGTATGGCAATGACGAATGCGATAAATACCCACGTTTTAAATGCGCAGGCGTTCCATGACCTTTTCTTCCGTTTTTGCTGGAAAGATGCGGAGTTGCTGAAAATTGTTTCCACGTCGCTATCAGATAGCAGCCCCTTAAGGGATGGGGAATCGGTCGCCCCCTGAATCCGAAGCTGGCTAGAACCCCTAGAGGCACGGGGAATCCCGTAAGGCGTCTCCAATAGCGATTAGCCTGACAGGACCGGATGGCGGGAGTTGATGGTATATCCAAAGTCGGACGGTTGATGCAGCGTGAGTTGTCGCGCGCATCCGCTTGACACTATTGGCAGGCCATTTACCTTCCGAGCGCATCCCGATTCACGGGTTTGTGAACCTAAACACGTTGCTGCTGGTTTTCATATGATAGCACTGCCTTTAGTCATGATTGCACTGTTGTTCGCGGCGCTCGCCGTTGCCGGCGCCGTCGTCATTTTAGTGCTTCCGTTTCTAGCCTCGGCATTAGGGTTGGTTTTTGCGCTGTTGCCTCTGGCGTTCACGATTATTGGAATCGTCAGTTGCGTGAACTCGCGAAAATCAATGAACTTGAAAGTTCTTTGGCTGATCATTATTGTCCTTGCTCCGTTCTTCGGTCCCCTTTTGTGGTTTGTTTGGGGAAAAAATAACACGTGATGGATTATCCCAAGCATTACTGCGGCGTTTTCGGTATTTTTAATCATCCGAATGCGGCTGAACTCACCTACTACGGCCTCTACGCTCTGCAGCATCGAGGGCAGGAAAGCGCCGGAATTGTCAGTTTCGATGGCCACCAGTTTCGAACCCATAAGGGAATGGGTCTGGTTTCCCAGGTATTCGCGGGACAGAATCTCGAAGGGTTGACGGGAAGGATGGCGGTAGGCCATACCCGTTATTCAACGACGGGTTCTTCAAATCTCCGAAATGCGCAACCATTGACCGTCGATTGTTACCGAGGTCAGATCGCGATCGCGCACAATGGAAATCTGACCAACGCGGCGAAATTACGCGAGGAACTCGAGGCTAAAGGATCGATTTTTCAAACGAGCGTTGATAGCGAAATCATTCTTCATCTCATGGCCCAGCCGACCATAGGAGGGCATGAAAATAATTTAATCGAAACGGTGCGGCGGATTGAAGGAGCCTTTTCGTTGGTAGTAATGACGGAGCACGAAATAATCGGAGTGCGCGATGCCCATGGATTCCGGCCGCTTTCGATTGGCAAGGTTGGCGACGCCTGGGTTCTTTCAAGTGAAACCTGCGCATTTGATTTGATCCACGCCGAATTCGTGCGGGATGTGGAGCCTGGTGAAATCGTCGTCATCAATAAAGACGGTTTGAAGAGCATTCAGGCGTTTCC
>JAQGOX010000594.1 GCA_028293365.1 Verrucomicrobiales bacterium
AGCTCGTCAATTCCGCACCCTGGCACCCATGATCGGCGCAATAATCGATGAATTGCAACATGTCGATCTGCCGTCCCGCAGGAACCGGCTTGTCGGATTTACTGCGACCGTCCTGAAAGTACTGTCGAAAAGAGTAGGCTGCCAGACTCAGCAGCAAGCGCGAGCTGCCCTCGCGCTTAATCAGTTCGCGTCCAAGTAAGCGCGTCGCTGGAAAACATGCGTAGCCAAGAGCGGCTGTCAAAGAACGATTCAGAAAGGTCCTTCGATCCAAAGAGGTTTGCATTAAACGATTTAGACACATCCAACCAGATAATAAAGCGCGTTTTTCTGCCCTGCTACTTCACATGCTCCCTCTTGCAACCTATCAAGAAGGCTTCACTCGATCCACGAAGAATATTTCTTTTTGAGGCTCAAACGGGTCCGACTCCATCCGCTGATGCAGCCAGCGTCAACAGAGCCCAAATGGCCACACTGTCCATGTTCTAGACATCTTTTGTCTTTTTTGCCCAAATTTGAGCACTTTTGAGATACTTAAGGTCTGGAATACAAGTTGCTGTTCGCGGTCGAAGATAAATTCAAAAGCATTGCTTTATGAACTATAGGCAGGGTAGTATGGCCCTGCTTTTGGAATCGTCGCCCAAACATCATTAATCAAATATGTTGAATCGTACCCTGCGGGCACTGAGCCTCGTTTTTGCCTCTGCACTTGTTTTTGCGGCAAGTGTTCCGAAAGCGGCAGCGACGGAATTAAAATATTTCAAGACGTTCGCCAACGTTGATTATACGTCTGCGGGAGTTGGTGGAATTCGAGAAGTTGGCTATGGCACGATCAACCTCACCGGCGTCAGCGGAACGATCCGAAAGGTTTACCTTTATTGGCATGGCCACGGCCGACCGAATGAGTACTATCCAAATTTAACGACCGGCTCCCTTTACCTAACTGATATGGCCGATCAGACTTCGCCCCACCAGGTAATTGGAGACTTGATTGGAACCTCGGGTGGCGACGGATGGGCCTTTGATCCAAGCAATTTAACGTTTGGTCAGGCATTTCGCGCGGACGTCACCAGCCTCGTTCATGGGAACGGCAACTTTATGGTCAGCAATTTCGTTCCGTTCCCTACCACTGTACAGGGAGCGTCGCTGGTTGTTTTATTTGACGATCCGAATCCACTCAATAACCACGACATCGAGATTTCCGATGGTTGTGATCAAAATTCAGTGAATGCTTATGATGCTGCGGGCTGGAACATTTCATTCCCGGGAGTCAATTATACGGTGGGAGATTCCGTCGAAATGGAGTTCCACGTTTCCGACGGTCAGTCCCAATATTTAGAAGGAGCTCTTTTTCTTAACGGTCAGTTACTTGCGCCTGCTTCGCCTATCGTTAGCACAAAAACCTCTTCGCTCGGTCAACTTATCGGCCAGGTTTTCGATGGTTCAGCACCCTATGACACTGCCAGTGGTTTTCGACAATCATTCTTCACCGGCAGCCTTTGGGACGTGAAAAGTTTTAACATTGTGCCTTTGCTCACGCCCGGTATTAACAGTCTTTATATTACCGCCGCCTACGAGGATGACGATTTGACCGTCGTGGCGGTAATAGCCAAACTTAAGGCGGGTTCGGCTGTCGGTGGACTAATCGAAAATACAACTCCCCTGGTTAGTTGCTCCGGGGCCATGAACTACGGCTGTGCGACTTCCAAAGGTGTAACAAACGTAACCCAGACGACTATTTCCGATCCCGATGGCGATCCCCTGACCCTTACATGGCAGTTGAACGGCACGGTGGTAAGGCAGGAATCGGTGGCGTCTGGCGTTTCGAAGAATCCAACAACATTTTCCATTACGAATGTGTTTACGCTGGGAACATACGATGTTTCAGCCGTGGTTCAGGATTCCAAAGGAGCCACCGCAGCATGTCATTCGATCGTCCTCGTCGAAGTGGATACGACACCTCCGGCAGTGGATGGCGGCCCCGCCATTACAGTCGTAGCGGCTTCCAACGGCCAGGGCACATTGCCAAATGTGTTAAGCCACGTGGTTGGATCGGATGCTTGCACTCCGGCGAATCAATTGCAATATGCGCAATTGATACCACCCGGCACAACCTATCCACCCGGCACCTACCAGATTGGCGTCACCGTAACGGATGCGAACGGAAATATTGGAAACGGCGCGGTAACTTTTACAGTTTTGGCACCCACACCGCCTCCATCCACCTTAACTATTACATGTCCTCCTGATGCCTCGATCAGCAAAGTCGATCCTATAGCAAGCGGTGCCTGCACCTTCACTCAGGGCGGCTGGGGTTCCAAGCCCAGCGGCAATAATCCGGGAAGCATTTTAGCCAATGGCTTCAGCAGGGTATATCCGAAAGGTTATGTTGAATGCGGGGTTGCAGGTAGTTACAGTCACTCGATAAAATTCACATCCGCCGCCGCAATTCAGGCGTATTTGCCGCGCGGAGGTTCCCCGGCCGCTTTGACCGCTGATTACAAGGATTCCACAACTTCCAGCGGTGGCGTATTTGCGGGACAGGTGTTGACCCTGCAACTGAATGTTGACTTCGGAGACGCAAACATAAGCGGATTTAAGCCCGGCTGCGGCGACTACGTCGTTCACGATTCATCCTCCAAATTGGATGGGAAAACGGTCCGTCAGATTTTAGGCATCTGCAATGCGGCTTTGTCCGGATGGAATATTTCAGGATGCAGTTTCAGCGAGCTGAATATGCTCTGCGATAATCTGAATCAGGCGTTTGATGGTGGACAAACCAGCACTTGGAGTGCAGCACATCTTTCTGCCTCAGCAACGACCTCTTCCCTCGTCCCCTCACCTTCCCAAACCGGCACCGCCAGCATTGCGGACAATTGTGATGCCAATCCAGTTTTGTCTTACACCGACGTCGTGAAACCAGGCGATTGCCCCGGAACTTATACGATATTGAGAACCTGGTATGGAATTGATTCGTGTGGCAACAGCGATAGCTGCACTCAGGTGATTTCGGTCGGAAACACTAAATCCAGTCTCTGCGGAAACGTCCTTAATGACTCCGAGGGAAGCGGCCAACTTTGTTATGGTAAAGGGGGATTGGCCGACGTTGCCGTTGCGGTTAAAAACTCTGCCAATGTAACCGTGGCCAATACAACCACCGATTCCAGCGGCGGCTATTGCTTTTTTGGATTGCCGGCTGGGTCTTATACGGTAGTCGTCACTCCTCCGACAGGTTACAAGCAAACTGGCGGCACCGCCACGAGCCACTGGCAGGATGGCTCCGGTCGGGACAGTTGGAAGGATAATGACGGGAATACGCACTACAGAGACTGCAGCGATAGAGACAATGACTCTTATGGCCGCGGAAAAGATTGCTGGAATGCCATCGATGGCTACACCCATTGGCGAGATAGCTCGGGGCGGGATTGCTGGCAGGATAACCGCGGGAACTACCATGCGCAATCGAGCACCTACGTTAGTTGCGATTCCCGCCTCGACAATACCGAACCTGTAACATTGAAGGCTTGCGAAAACAGGACCGGCGTCAATTTCTCCTATACCGGGAGCACCTGTAAGGCAGTAGTGACAGTGACTGGTCCCAGAAGCGCCAATTGCGGTGATACTGTTACCTACACCTGCACGGTCGTGAATGCTGGGAACGCTTGTTTCTCCAAAGGCATTCAATTGAATGCGGGTGGCGCTTCCTACTCCGGAGGCTCATTGAGTCCGGGGTCCAGTTGCTCGTTTGAGGTGAAATACAAAGTTAAATCGACTGATTACGGCAATCTTGCCTGGTCGGCCACGGCCACCTGCGCTAGTTACCTGACAGCTCCCGTTACAGTTCAGTCAACCTGCTACACGCAGGTCAAAAAGTAAAAGGCATCCGCTTTGGAAAAAGACCGGGCGGCCCGATAAATAGGTGTCGGCTCGGTCTAAGGAGACTGCCAAAGATCAGACTAAATTCCGGTAGTGGCGTCACTTGGCCGATCAAGGTATCGAGAAGCCCCGAGAAGTCGCGACGGTGTTCTCGCAAATGAGAACTCCCGACATCGATCCTTGGCAGTTGGAGATCCTGACATTTAAGCTCCACTTCCCCCTGAAAGTTTACGAATGGGGCACTAAGCACACGTACTGGGAATTACACCCCACTCGTTAAGTTTTCCCCTGACTTTTTTCGTGCGGTCCTTGTTTTTTCTTCTATGACCTGTTTTGAGACATTTGGGCGGCGTTTGTTGTGCCAATGACTTGGCGATCCAAAGGTAGGGATGCAAGTTGTTTACTGGCAAAATCAGTGTATATTCTCTGTTCGAACGAGTCCGATGCTTGAGCTTGCCGCGTAATAGGGCGCGAGTTGTTCAAGCCGGTGAAAACACTGAACACCCACTGTCGCGGAAGGCTTGGCACAGCTTCTGCTTTACACGGAAAAGGCAATTTCACGTTTTTTATGACTATAATCTCCTCCAAGCGCGTGAGGCCAACAGCTTCGGCTTTTGGTTTCACATTAATCGAATTGCTCGTTGTGATCGCAATTATTGCAATCCTGGCGAGTATGCTTCTTCCTGCCTTGGCAGGAGCAAAAGCTCAGGGACAGAAAACTCTCTGCGTCAACCACCTGCGCCAGTTGACACTCGCCTGGAAAATGTACGCCGATGACAACGCCAACTTGCTCGCTCAGAATTATTATTTTAATGATGACGGCACCGTCAACCCGACCTCATGGATCCGCGGAAGTATGGATGACAATCCCGCATACGGTCGCTTCGAAGCTGGCGCCCTCGATTCCACGAACCTGAACAGCATCAGAGCGGGCAAGCTTTTCACCTACAATCCGGCAGTGAAAGCCTACCGCTGCCCTAACGACAAGAGCTTGACCGGCGGAGTTCCGCGCGTGCGCAGTTATTCAATCAACGGCTGGATGGGTGGCAAGCCACTGGCTGGCCAGAATCAATTTCGCGTTTTCAACAAAGAAACGGATATCGTTAACCCCGCTCCATCTCAGGCATTTGTTTTCATTGATGAACACGAAAAGAGCATTAACGACGGCTGGTTTGCCGTTGATATGCTCGGCACGCACGGGATGCTCGATGCTCCTGCTTCCCGGCATAATAACGCTTACTCACTCTCCTTCGCCGATGGCCATGCCGAGATCTGGAAATTGAAAGATCCGCGCACGATCACCTGGTGGTCATTACCCATCGCGAACTCTCCCATGAACCCTGACTGGAACCGGTTGCATTTATCCTCATCGAGCCAAATACAATAAGTTCATTTCCGATGACAAAACGAATTATTTTCTCACTCTCAGTAATCGCGTTGACACAAGTGGTGGTCGTTCGCACAACTACCATGGGCCAGGGCGCACTTGTCCCGTCCGGTCCTCCAGGGCCCATCATGAAAACCCTGGATCAGATCGAGCCGCGCCAACCAATTGGGACGCTACCTTTCACGATTACAAATAGTGGGGTTTATTATCTGACGGGACCGCTTAATGGCACCGCGAACCAAAACGGCATCACCGTCTCCGCTGAAAATGTTACGATCGACCTGAACGGATTTACTCTAACTTCCGGCAATAACTCACTCGCTGCAATAACGGTGAATGGGACTCGCCATGGACTGAAAGTCCAAAATGGTGCGATTTTCGGATGGCTCAGTGGGATCGCTGCTTCGACCAGCAGCGATGGCGTATTTCAGAACCTCACCTTTTCCAATCTTGATGGACGGGCCTTGGAAGCTGGAGGCCACTCCACCGTCTGGCAATGTCGCGCTTCGGGTGGAGGAAGCGATGCAATCAAGGTAGGCGCGAACAGTAACGTCACCGATTGCAGTGCAGTCCAAAACAGCGGCAACGGTATCTCCGTGGGACTCAGTAGTTTTGTTTCGCGCTGTAATGTGGCTTCCAATTCCGGGAACGGAATCGTGACCGATCACTTCGGCATCGTGGAAAATTGCCAATCATTTTCGAACGGTTCGGCAGGAATGGGAGCGTTGAATGGTTGCCGCTTTACTGGCTGCACCTTCGGAGGCAACCAGGCCGGCGGACTTGCCGCGGGAGACAATACGCAGGTCGAAAACTGTGCGGCTGTGAACAATATTGGCGTCGGAATTCTCATCGGCAATGTTTCGCAAATCGAGAACACCAAATCCTCCGGCAGCTCGACCTCTGGTTTCTGGCTGGGAGCCGATTGCTATTTGCGTAATTCAACCGCCGCAAATAACGGCGACAACGGAGTTGCCACTACTGACGACGCGCACATTTCTGATTGCAAATCGAGCGGTAACGGAAGTTCCGGTTTTCGAGTCAATAATGGCAGCACCATTCAAAACTGCTCGGCTCAACACAACGCGACAGATGGCATTCTGGTGACCTCAGAATGTACAGTCACTGGCAGTACCGCTAATGCAAACTTTAACGCCCGCGATGCGGCTGGCATTCACGCCACCGGAACTGGTAACTGCGTGAAAGATAATAATGTGGTCTCGAATGATCGTGGATTGAGCGCTGAAAACCCCGGCAATGCCTTCCTTCGAAACACCGTCTCAAATAATTCGCTCAACTACTCCCTTAGCGATGAACAGGTGATGGCGCCGACGCTGACTAAAGAAAGCATCAAAGCTGCCGCCAATCCCTGGTCAAATCTGACGTACTAGGATCTGCCCCATGAGAGTTTTCTTGGTGGCAGCCGCACTGCTCTTCACAATGACGGGTGCTCGTGCGAACTCAACAATAGCCCCTGCTCACAGTCTTTCGTGGGCCGGCAACCTGGGCTGGATCAACTGGCGGGCCAATGAAGCCAACGGCGTCGAGATAACTTCATCCTATTGCGCCGGTTATCTCTATTCGGCAAACGTCGGCTGGATCAACCTTGGTAACAGACCAATCCACGGAGTCCGCTATACCAATACAGATGGCGACTACGGAATTAACATCGAATCCAATGGCGACCTTCGCGGCTATGCCTACGGCGCGAATATTGGTTGGGTCAATTTCGAATCGCTGGGGTCTCCAAAAATCGACATCATAACGGGAAAGCTGAGCGGGTACGCCTACTCGGCAAATACGGGCTGGCTTACTCTCGCGGAACAAACCAGTTTCATTCAAACACTTGTTGCACCCAACATGGTTGACCTCGATCAGGATGGGATTGCGGATGCCTGGGAAATTAAATACGCGGGAACGCTCAATCGTTTTACCGCGACCTCCGACACCGATGGTGACGGTGTAACCGATCTCGCTGAATTCCTTAGCGGAACCAATCCACTCGATCCCGCAGATTTCCTGAAAATTCTAAACATTACTGCAGGCAGCGCGACAAACTCAGTTGTCATCACCTGGACATCGATTCCGCAGCGCGAATACTTTCTCGATTCCCGGGAAACATTGACGACGGGCTCATGGACGCCCATTAAGACAATCCCGGCCGACTCGGGAACGAATACTTCGGCAACGATTTCAATTTCGAGCGGAACCGAATTCTTTCGTATCCGTGAGGGGAATTAATTTTTCATAACTCGGAGCCCCCATCAACCGGTATGCTCGCCCCCGTGATCCATCGAGCGTTTTCCGAACAGAGAAAAACAATCACGTCTGCAATGTCGGATGGCTGGCCAATCCGTTTAAGCGTCTGCATGCTGAGCGTAAGGTGTCGACCCGATTCGGTCCTGGTAAAATTGGACATGTCAGTCTCGATTACGCCCGGCGCGACTGCATTAACCCGAATGCGCCGCGATCCAAATTCCGCGGCCCAGTGTTTGACCAAAGTTTCCACAGCTCCTTTGGTTGCCGCGTAGGCCGACAGTGACGGCACATCTGGTTGGCCCGCATTAGCAGGCACAGTACGCGCGAGAAGCGAAGAGACAAGGACGATGCTGGCACCCTCGGCCAACATGGGAAGTGATTGCTGAACCAGAAAAAACGGACTGCGAACATTGATTGTGAACAGCATGTCAAAATCTTCAAACTCGTAATCTTCAAGTGCGGCAGCTTTGGACACACCGGCGTTGGATATGAGAATATCCAATCGCTTCTCAACCAACTTACGAACCCTTCGGGCTAGCGTTGACGCACCCTCGGTCGTTCCCAGATCAGCCTGAACCGCATCTGCCTGACCACCTGCGGCGCGAATTTCCTCAACCACAGCGTTCGCCTCGGCCATTGATCGGCCATAATGCACGAGCACGCGGGCATTTGCTTCAGCAAGCGCCAGCGCGGTTGCCCGTCCTATCCCCCGGGACGCGCCGGTCACGAGCGCGGTTTTATTAGCCAGGTCTGACATGCCGTTTCGTGCTGGGATGGATTTTTCCATTCTCCCTTGGTCCCAATTGATAGAGGTCATGACGAGGAAAGCGTGACACCTCATCTGGCCCTTCGCCATCGACCAAACGATCCAACTTTTTCAATCCCGACGGGCTGGATGACGGCAGTCCTTTTGAAGGGGGCAAATTTTATAGGAGGATAAGACAACGATCTGAATTGGGTTCGCTTCCTGGGAATGTTTGGCTGAAATATTTGGTTCGGGAACGATGATTCGCAATTACAACTGGACCAGCCCCCGGCGGCTGGCAGCAGTAATCGCCTCCGTGCGGCTCAAAACATTCAACTTGGCGTAGATATTATGCAGGTGCCCCTTCACAGTGAATTCGCTGATGAAGAGTTCCGCACCAATTTCCTTGTTGCTCTTGCCACAGGCAAGCATGTTTAACACGTCCAGTTCGCGGTCAGTCAGGGTTTCGCTGCTGATGCCCGTCGCCAGCTTTGTCAGAAGCGCCTGAGGTATGCAGGTCTCGCCGGCATTCACTTGCCGGATGCAATTCAGCAGTTCTTCGCGCCGTGCGTCCTTGAGCAGATAGCCTTTCGCTCCAGCTTTGATTGCCCGGCAAATATCGATGTCGCTATCATAGGTAGTGAGCACAATGACCCGAACGGAGGCATCCTTCTGGTGGATTTCATTGAGCACGCCGACTCCGTCCAATTTGGGCATGCGCAGATCCAGCAGTGTCACGTCTGGAGAATGCTTCCGCCAAAGGTCAATCGCCTCACTGCCATTGGTCGCTTCGGCAACGACAACCATATCCGGTTGCATCCCAATGATCGAAGCCAACCCGGCCACAACCGTGATGTGATCATCCGCAATCAGCACCCGAATCTTGTCGGCGCGCGCAACGTCCGGCCCATGATCCCGCCCCAGCAGGGTGGCGGGCAATGGCACCTTTGCGGTTCGGGTCGCGTGACTCATGGCTTTTCTGGTTTGGCGGACGCCGCCAGCGGCAGGACAACGGAGATCGCCGCGCCCCCTCCGTTTGTGCTCTGGATACACAACTGGCCCCCCATGCTTTCAACTCTTTCAGCCATTCCCCGCAGGCCAAAGCCTTCATATTTTCCGGCTGGATCGAAACCGCATCCGTTGTCGCGGATGTTCAAACGAACCTCTGTAGCATCGAAAACAAGCTGGACATCCAGTTCGGTGGCTCGGGAGTGACGGAGAATATTAGTCAAAACTTCCTGCTCGATGCGAAGGATATTCGAGTCCCATTCCAGAGGAAGTTCCTGCGGCACCCCTTGCAAAGCGAATTTTGTCCGCACGGCCGTGCCTGCCGTTAGTTTCTTGACCAACTCTCCCAGCGCTTCGGGTAGTTTTTTCTCCTCCAGCACCAATGGCCGGAGCGCTCGCACAGATCGCCGCGCCTCGCGCAGACCGTCACGGGCGATTTCTCCCGCACTCCGAAGATGGCCGGAAACCACTTCCGCGCGGCGGCGAGACATCGCTTCCTCGGCTGCTTCCATATGCATAATGACGCCCGTGAACCCTTGCGCCAACGTATCATGGATGTCACGAGCCATTCGATTGCGTTCCTCGATAATAGCCGTCTGGCGGCTTTGAGCCGAGAGGCGGGCCAATTGTATCGCGAGCATTGCCAGATTGGCCAGTGACTGGGCCAGTTCGAGTTCTTCGGGCCGAAACGCGCGCTTTTGCGTGAATCGAACGCCAATCACGCCCTCCACTTTGCTGGCGATAAGCATTGGAACCCATAGAATGGTGACGACTCCTCGCGCCAGCACATGGGTGCGCCAGGGGAACTCCGGACCCTCCCGGATGTCCTCCATCACACTGGGCTTGCCCGTATGGAAAATCTCCCGCCACGGATCAAGTGCCTGCATCGGTAATGAAGGGGTGATTAATGCAATCATTGCCTCGGTCTTCGTCTTGAACCTGCCATCCTCCAGTCCAAATTTAAAAACCATCAAACCACTGGCTGCATCCTTCAACCAGACGCTGTCGCTATCTGCCTCCAATTGTGCGATCACGGTCCGTAAGACATGCTCCACGATCCTGTCCGGGTTCGTTTCCGTCGCGAGTGCGTCCAGGGCAACGGTTAGCGCCTCCGCCTGGCCGCGGGCCAATTGTTCCGATGCCTCCAGAGCTTCTGCCGCTTGTTTGTGGGCTTCAATGGTGACTTGTGTCAATTGGGTATGGCACTCACGGAGTTCACGTTGGCAATAATCCAATTCGAGTCGAAGTGTTTCGACTTGTCGGGCTGCAACCAAATCTTCGTCGAAATTGGTCTGCATAGAGCAGGTTCGATACCTTTGCTCTATTATTTCGCATCGTCAACGCCGATTATATCGAAGCTGAGTTCTGCTCAGGACTTATTTTCGAAGGAGCGAGACTTCGTTCCAGCCTCCGCCCAGAGCTTTGTAAAGCCCCACCACGGCAAGCAATTGTTCGCGTTTTGTGCGGGCCAGATTCAACTGCGCCGGAAAAAGCTGTTGCTGGGCTTCGAGAATTTCGTAATAGCTGGCTTTGCCGGCGTTATATCGCTCGGAGGAAAGTTTTACCGACCGCGCGAGAGCGTCCACCTGCCGCGATTGCTGTTCCAGTATTTCCTCCAGTCTTTGGCGCAGGACCAGGGCATCCGACACGTCGCGTAACGCGTTGAGCGCCGCCTGCCGGTACTGCAGTCGCGCTTCATCGTGGGCGGCCCGGGTTTGGCGATACTGTCCCACCAGCTTGCCGCCTTGAAACAGCGGTCCAGTTGCCTCCGCACCAATACCCCACACGTTCGCGCCCCCTAATGTAAACGACGATAATTCCGGGCTGATTTTCCCGAGCAGCGCGGTCAATCCGATTTTGGGGAAGAATTCCGCCACAGCCCCGCCGACTTGTGCGTTGACGGAGCGTAAGAGCTGCTCCGCTTCGCGCAAATCCGGCCGGCGTTCCAGCAAAGTGGAAGGCAATCCCGCGGGAACCTCCGGCGGCAGCATGTCCCCGGTTCCGAATGGTTGCCGTTCAATCGGGCCGGGGTTGCGCCCCAACAGAATGGAGAGTTCGTTTTCCTGGATGGAAATCTTCTCCAGAATAAACGGGATTGCTGACATGGCGTCGTGCAGCGCGGCCTCCGCCCGCGCGGATTCCAAATCCGAGGCGGTGCCTCCTTGCACGCGCCGGGTGAATATTTTCAGACTGTCGCCAAATGAATTGGTGGTGCGGCTGGCAATTTCCAATTCCTGATCCAGCTCCTGCAATTGAAAATAAGCGGTCGCCACGTCGCTCAACAAGCTCAGGCGTACACCCCGTTGAGCTTCCTGCCGGGCTAAAAATTGGGCACGGGCGGACTCATTCAAGCGCCGGACACGGCCCCAAAGGTCCACCTCCCAGAACGCATTCAGCGTGGCGACAGCCGAACTCGCAACGGCCGTGTTGTTTGGGTAGGCCGACCCGAACAAATCATTTCGTCCGCGGGCCACCGCACCACCATAATTCAGGCTGGGAACAAACTGCGACCGCGCTTGCATTGCTACCGCGCGGGCTTGTTCAACTCGCGTCGCGGCAATGCGCAGATCATAATTGTTCGTTAGAGCTTCGCGAACGAGCGCCTGCAACATGGTGTCACGATAGACCTGCCACCAACTCAAGTCGGCGAAGGAATTATTTGCAGCGCCCGGGTCATCGCGAAAGGCCGCCGGTGGAAGGATGGCCGGTCGGTTGTAATTTGGGCCGACGGCGCATCCCCCGAGCCACGCGACACTTGCAGACACAAACGCCAGCCAGGCTAATCCACGAGAGTTAAATAAGTGGTAACGCATTGGCGACGCTATTGAGATGTGCCACCAGCAGGGCCAACCATGGCATCCGGCCCCACCGCAGACCGGTGGCCGGCAAGTTTTTCAACCAGGTAAAACGTAACCGGGATGAGGCAGACGGCAATGCACGTTGCGGCCAGCATGCCGCCGATCACCACGGTTCCAAGAATCCGTCGCGAGACCGCTCCCGCCCCGGTGGCGAACCAAAGCGGCGCGGAGCCAAGAATGAAAGCGAACGAAGTCATTAGGATTGGGCGCAGGCGCGTGCGCGCACCAGTTAACGCCGCGTCGAGGAGGGGACTGCCCTTCTCATATTCCAGGCGCGCAAACTCCACGATAAGAATCGCATTCTTGGCCGCCAGCCCGATGAGCATCACCAAACCGATTTGCGCATAGACATTGTTTACCATGTGGCGCGAAGCCAAAGCGGCAAACGCGCCAAAAACCGCGATGGGTGTGCCGAGCAAAACGCTGAAAGGCAGTGTCCAGCTTTCATAGAGCGCGGCCAGAATCAAAAACACGAACAGAAATGAGAGGCCAAAGATTGCCGCCGGCGAAACTCCTTTTTGCGCCTTTTGTTCCTGAAACGACATCCCCACATAGTCAAAACCCATTCCCCGCGGCATGTTCTCCGCGAAAACTTCCTCCAACGCTTTCGTCGCCTGGGCGGAACTATATCCGGGAGCGGCTGAACCGTTGATTTGTGCGCTGCGATACAGGTTGTACCGCATGGTGAACTCGGGCCCGGCAATGGATTTGGTGGAAGTGAGTGCGGACATCGGCACCGATTCCCCCTCGTGATTGCGTACGTAAAAGAGGCCGAGGTTTTCCGCCTTGGTTCGATAATCGCCCTCGGCTTGAACGTAAACCTGCCACTGGCGGCCGAACCGGTTGAAATAGTTGACGAAATATCCGCCCATGAATGTTTGCAACGTCTTATAAACTTCCGCCAATTCCACGCCCTGTTTCAGGACTTTATCCCGATCCACATTGACAAAAAGCTGCGGCACCGAAGGCAGGAAGGTCGTGTTGACGCTGGCGATTTCCGGACGCTTGCGCGCGGCTTCCATGAACTTGGCAACGTTCGCAGCCAGGAACGCAATATCCCGTCCCGCCCGGTCTTCGAGCACAAAAGTAAAACCGCCCGCCGTACCGACGCCTGCAATGGCCGGCGGCGGAAAGGCGAAGGCAATCGCGCCCGGCAGGCGGGATAATTTCTGTCCCAGATGGGTCTTGATGGCGTCATAAGTCTCCTCTGGTTTGGTGCGTTCGCTCCATTCCTTTAGACTCACCCAGAGGCTCGCGCTGTATGTATTGCGCGAGAAGCTCAGGAGGCTGAATCCGCCGACCGTGGTTACTTCCTTCACTCCCGGAGTTGCGCGCGCAATTTCTTCGACCTGCTGGCAAACTGCCACGGTGCGTTCGAGCGAGGCCGCCAGCGGAAGCTGGACATTGATGTAAAGAAATCCCTGGTCTTCCTCCGGCAGGAAACCCGAAGGAAGATGCCGGCCAAACAAACCAACGGCCAGAGCCACCACGCCGAGAAATGCCACGCTGAATACGGATTTGCGAATCAAGGCCCTGCAAACGCCCACATATCCATCCGTGAGCCGCCCATAAGCGCGATTGAACAAATTGAAAAATTTTCCCAGCGGGCCCTGGCTTTTCTTCCTGGGGCGCAGCAGCAGCGCACACAAAGCCGGACTTAGTGTCAGCGCATTGAATGCTGAAATAAGCACGGAGATCGCAATGGTCACGGCAAACTGTTGATAAAGCCGGCCGGTGATTCCCGGAATGAATACCGTTGGCAAAAACACTGCCGCGAGGATAATGGCAATCGCCACTACTGGCCCGGAAACTTCCTCCATCGCTTTTAAAGTCGCATCCCTGGGCGACATCCCATCCTCAATGTGATGTTCCACCGCTTCGACGACCACGATGGCGTCGTCCACCACCAGGCCGATGGCCAGGACCAGACCAAAAAGCGAAAGCGTATTAATGGAGAATCCCAAGGCAGGGAACAGCGCGAATGTCCCGATCAGCGAAACCGGCACCGCCAGCAATGGAATCAACGAAGCGCGCCAGCCTTGCAGGAAAATAAAAACTACCAGCATGACCAGGGCCAGCGCTTCCCAAAACGTTTTGCCAATCTCGTTGATTCCCTCCGTGACCGCCAGTGTTGTATCAATCGTCACGTTGAAATCCAGGTCCTCCGGAAATTGATCCTTCAACTCAGTCAGCATCTTTTTGACGGCTTTGGCCGACTCAATGGCGTTGGAACCTGGCAACTGATACAAAGCGAGCACAGCCGATGGCTTGCTGTTAAAGCGTCCGATAATGTCATAATCCTGGGAGCCCAACTCGATGCGGGCCACATCTTTCAATCGCACAATCGAGCCATCCGGGGCGGCTCGTATAACAATCTCACCAAAGTCACTTTCCGACGTGAGCCTTCCCTGCGCACGAACCGTATAAGTGAATTCCTGCCCGGGCGGCGACGGACGGCCGCTGATTTTGCCGGCGGGGTTCACGGCATTCTGGCTGCTCACCGCGCTGATGATTTCCGGGACAGTAATATTAAGTTTCGCCAATTGATCCGGCTTCACCCAGATGCGCGTGGCATACTGACCGGCTCCGAAAATCGTAACCTGCGAAACGCCCGGCACGCGGCTGAGCGCGTCGCTCAGGTTGATGTATGCGTAATTGGCCAGAAACTCGGCGTTGTGCGTGCCTTTAGGCGAATTGAGCGCAACCAGGATGAACGGGGCCGAAAGAGATTTTTGCACGGTGACACCAAAGTTGCGCACTTCTGCGGGCAGTTGCGATTCCGCCTGGGCGTAACGTAACTGCGTAAGGACATGGTCAATATTGGGGTCGGTGCTGAGATCGAAGTTCACGAACATGCGCATCAACCCGTTGTTGGCGTTGATCGAATACATGTAGTTCATGTTATCCACGCCGCTCATCTGCTGCTCGATCGGCGTGGCCACGGCTTGCTCGATGGTCTCCGCGTCGGCGCCCACGTAATTCGCCTGGATGAATATTTCCGGGGGAACGACCTTGGGAAATTGCGCCACCGGCAGTCCGATAACCGTGACGAGCCCGACAATGACCATGATGATCGAGATCACCATCGCGACAATGGGGCGGTTGATGAAAAATTTCGACATGAGCGCTAGTTGCTTTTCGTCCCGGTTGTAGGCGGGACAGCGATCTCCGACACCGAATTCGTGAGATTTACCAGCGTACCTTCCCGGATTTTTTGCGTACCCTCAAATACCACGCGATCACCAGCGTGCACCCCTTCCTCGATAATCCAGAGCTTTCCGCTCCGCTCTCCGACACGCACCGGCTGAATGTGGACCTTATTATCGGCAGCAACTATCGCGACCTGGTAACTGCCTTGCAATTCGGCAACCGCGCGCTGCGGAACCAGCAGTGCGCCATGCCGCACCTCAAATTTCACCCGAATCCGAGCGAACCCGCCAGGGCGCAACGCGTTCCCCGGATTCGGAAATAGCGCTCCGAGGCGTAGAGCTCCGGTGGTCGGTCCAATTCTCAGGTCCGGCGCGTAAATTTGCCCCTTGTGGGGATAGGTGCTGCCATCGGCCAGAATCAGACTTAGTTCCAATTGGCGGACGCGCGCATTGCGCTCGGTTTCATCCGCGAATAGCTTGGCAAAATTGATGTAGGCCTGCTCGGTGACGTTGAAATAAACCTTGATCGGGTCGAGCGTGGAGACCGAGGCCAGCTCTCCCGTCGACGGCCCGACAAGGTCGCCAATCTGCCCGCGCGCGATGCTGGCAATCCCGTCAATGGGTGAGGTAATCCGGGTGAATCCAATGTTGACCTGCGCCGCATCGACCTGGGCTTGCGCGGAGGAGACAGCGGCCCTGGCCTCCAGGTTCGCTTGCACCGCGTCATCATATTCCTCCTGGCTGATGGCGCGGTCTTTGAGGAGCGGGGCGTAGCGTTTGACATCCAGGACGGTTTTCCCCAATCGGGCCTCAGCCTGGGCGAGGTGGCCATTGGCAAGATCAAGGCTTGCCTGGAAGGGGCGCGGATCAATTTCGAACAACAAGTCCCCCTTTTTTATTTTGTCGCCTTCCCGGTAGTTCTGTGTCAACAGGTAGCCAGAAACTTGCGCACGGATCTGCGCGTTCACCAGCCCATCCATGGATCCAATCCACTCATGGTACACCGGCACGTCAGCCTCGACGACCGCCGCCACTTCGACTGTAGGGGCGGGTGGCGGAGCTGCGTTCCGCTTTTCCTTGCACCCGGCAATGCAAAACAAAATGCACACAGCCAACGCGCCACGTCTGACGACGAAAGTTGTCATAAATCCTGCGGCTCTTTCTCGGTGCGGCTCAAGAAACGTAATGACATGTCATCCCGTGTGACCACGAATTCCAAACAGGATGGGAACGCGTAAGCCGACTTGAGATTAGACGATTCAATCACACCGCCAGAGCATCACAGTTCGTCCGGCTGAACGCCATTAGCCGAATGGTCCAACTTTAACACTGCCGATGGACTGTACAATGGCAGTTCTTTTGAAGGGGGCGCGTCCTGTCAGGGGACACCGAAACCAATAAGACTCCTGCGGTAAATTTTCTGGAACTTTACAGTCGGACGCATCCTCCTTATCGTCGGCCGCATGCCAGAAAATTCAATAGTGTCCTCGCTCTTTTCAAGGTTCCCACGGCCGAGCCCGCAAGCCGTTGCAGTCGCTGCCGCCGGTATCCTTGCAATGGTCCAGGCCAATGCCCAGACCACCTCCACCAACAAGCCGATGCTCGTTCCGGCGGAAATATTTTCCGCGGCGGACGATCTGGAAGTGACGGTTTGGGCTACGACTCCCCTGCTCTACAATCCAACCAATATTGAGGTCGATAAGGATGGGCGGGTGTGGGTTGCGGAAGGGGTGGATTATCGAAGTCACTCCAAACGCCGGCCAGAAGGCGACCGAATTGTGATTCTCGAAGATATGCAGGGAAAAGGGAAGGCGGACAAGAGCACGGTGTTCGTGCAGGAACAGAATCTGATTGCGCCGCTGGGGATCGCGGTGATGGACAATAAGATCATCGTTTCGCAGCCGCCTGATATGATTGTTTACACCGATGTAAACCGGGACGGAAAGTTTGATCCGGCCGTGGACAAACGGGAAGTTTTGCTAACCGGATTTAACGGACGAAATCACGATCACAGTCTTCATTCAGTCACGGCAGGTCCTGATGGCCTTTGGTATTGGAATCAGGGAAATACCGGCGCGCAATTTACGGATCGTTCGGGAAAGACATTTCGCATTGGAAGCCCCTACGACCATCGTCCGTTTACGCAACAGATTGTCGATGCAACGAAGATTGCAGGTCAAAAGAGTGATGATGGCCACGTTTGGATCGGCGGCTTTACGGCGCGCATGAATCCGGACGGCACCGACGTCCATATTATCGGCTTCAATTATCGTAATAGCTACGAACAGACGGTGAATTCACTCGGCGACATTTTTCAGAGTGATAATGATGATCCCCCCGCTTGCCGGGTCACCCCTGTGCTGGAATTTGGCAACGCTGGTTTCGCATCAATTGATGGACAACGAAGCTGGCGGGCTGATATGCGTCCGGGTCAGACAGTTCCTATTGCGGAATGGCGTCAGGAAGATCCGGGAACGATGCCGGCTGGTGATGTTTATGGCGGCGGTTCCCCGACCGGCGTTGCCTTTTACGAAACCGGCGCGCTTGGAAAGAAGTGGCGCGGATTGCTGCTCACCTGCGAAGCGGGGCGCAATGTTATCTTCGGATATATGCCGAAACCGGACGGCGCTGGATTCAAACTGGAACGCTTTGACTTCCTGACCTCCAATAAAGAAAAGCAATTTGCCGGATCCGACTTTTTGGGCGGCGATCGCAGTGTGAACAACGACCTGAAAACCATGTTCCGGCCTTCCGATGTCGTGGTTGGGCCGGACGGGGCACTCTATGTCGCTGATTGGTTCGACGGCCGGGTGGGCGGTCATGCTGATCTGGATGCCAATACCGCCGGAACGATTTACCGGATCGCGCCGAAAGGATTTAAATCGCGCATTCCCAAAATCGATCTTGCCAAAACGGCTGGACAAATTGAAGCGCTCAAGAGTCCGGCGGTGAACGTTCGTAACAGCGGGTTCACCCGACTGAAAGCGCAGGGCGATAAAGCAGTTCCCGCGGTGGCAAAATTGCTGAAGGATGAAAATCCTTACATCGCCGCGCG